>JAJZJT010000033.1 GCA_021809995.1 Actinomycetes bacterium | reverse complement strand
CCTGCTGGCGTGGTACTCGACCCGGGGCGCCTCGCCGTCGTCGCGGCCACGGGCCGGCGGGTCCTCGGACGGTTCGCCGCCCGGGTCGCCGGGTCCGCCGACGCTGCCCCCGAGGCGGGGCTGGCCCGGGTGCGGCGGCCATGACGACCCGCGCGTTCGCCGAGCCAGTCGTCGCCGGGCCGCCGCCACGCCTGCGGGGCGTCCTCCACCAATGGGCCTTCGTGGTCGCAGTCGTCGCTGGGACTGCCGTCGTGGTGGCCGCGCCGACCGCGGGTTCGGCGCTCGTGCTCGCCGTGTACGCGACCTCGATGGCCACCCTCTTCGGGGTGAGCGCCCTCTTCCACCGGCACCGGTGGGGCCCCGTTGGCCGCCGCCGGATGCGCCGCGCCGACCACTCGACGATCTTCTTCGCCATCGCCGGCTCGTACACCGCCGTCGGGGGCATCGCCCTCACCGGCGTCCCCCGCACCGTGCTGCTGGTCGTCGTGTGGGCGGGCGCAGTGGGTGGCGTGGCCCTCCGTCAGCTCTGGCTCGACGCGCCCAAGTGGGCGGTGGCCGTCCCCTACGTCGTCGTGGGCTGGTCGGCCCTCACCGTGCTCCCTCCGCTGCTCCATGTCCTCGGGGCGACCGGGTTCGCCCTCCTCGTGGCCGGGGGGCTCGCCTACACGGCCGGTGCCGTCGTCTACGCCCGCAAGCGGCCCGACCCCGTGCCGACGGTCTTCGGCTACCACGAGGTGTTCCACGCCTGCACGGTGGTGGGCTTCGCCCTCCACTACGCCGTGATCGCCGGCTTCGTGCTGCCTCGAGCCTGACGGTGTCGGCGGCCCCTCGCCCACCGGGCCGGGTGCTACGCGGGGCTTCCCGAACTCCCTTACAGTGGGACCGGACCGGCGCCATGGGGCGGGCGGTCGGCGGTCGAAGGCTGGTGTGTCGTGACGGAGACGGCCGGGGTCGAGCACGGGATGGAGATCGGCGACGGGGCTCGGGTCGGGTACGAGCCGGCGGAGCTGGTGGCCGTGGCTGTCGCCGGGTCGCTGTCCGTCATGGCCGTCGCCACCACCATCGGGAACGCCGTGAGCGGCCTCGAGTCGGCCAGCCTGCGGACGTGGGACGCGACGACGTGGGCGAACCCCTTCTTCGTCCTGTGGGCGCTCGTGCCTGCCGCCCTCGCCTGGTGGGAGGCGGACCGCTGGGTGGAGGCACCTTCCGTGGGAGCCGGACCCGAGCCCCCTGCCGGGGACCGGGTCGTCGCGCTCGCGCACCTCATGCGCGCCCGGCGCGTCGCCCTCTGGGCCGCCTGCCTGCTGGTGGTGGCCTCGGCGGCTTCGGTGGTCGAGCTCGTCACGTCGGTGACGTCCGCCGCCGGCCAGCTGGGCCGGCTCGCGCTCTCGCACCTCGTCACCGTCGGCGGGACGATGGTGGGCACCGTCGCCGTCGCCGTCGCCGGGCTCGTCGTCGTGCGCCTGGCGCTCACGAGGGTCGCCGCAGGGTGGGCGACCGCTGGGGGCGGACCGGCCTCGGACGCGTCCGTGGCGTAGCGACGGACCACCCGGCCGGGCCGGACCACCCGGCCCCACCCAGCCGGGCTGGCTCACCCGGCCGGAGCCGGCCCGAGCCGGTCGGTCAGGCGGCCATCTGGCGGAGCATGTAGGGGAGGATCCCGCCGTGGCGGTAGTAGGCGGCCTCCATCGGGGTGTCGATGCGCACCCGCACCGAGCACTCGACCACCCGCTCGCCGTCGACCGCCCGCACGCCGACCTCCTTGGGGATCTCGCCGGCCCCGATGCCGGCGATGCCGGTGAGCGAGAACACCTCTCGCCCGGTGAGCCCGAGCGACTCCACCGACTGGCCGTCGACGAACTGGAGCGGCAGCACGCCCATGCCGATCAGGTTCGACCGGTGGATCCGCTCGTAGCTCTCGGCCAGCACGGCACGCACGCCGAGCAGCGCCGTGCCCTTGGCCGCCCAGTCACGCGACGAACCGGAGCCGTACTCCTTGCCGGCCAGCACGAGGAGGGGCACGCCCTCGCCGGCGTACCGCATCGCTGCCTCGTAGATCGTCGTCTGCTCGCCGCCGGGCAGGTGGAGGGTGATGCCGCCCTCGGTCCCCGGGGCCAGCCGGTTGCGCAGCCGGATGTTGGCGAACGTGCCCCGCATCATCACCTCGTGGTTGCCCCGGCGGGCACCGTAGGAGTTGAAGTCGGCCCGCTCGACTCCGTGGTCCGCCAGGTACTGCCCTGCCGGCGTCGACGGTCCGATGTTGCCGGCCGGCGAGATGTGGTCGGTCGTGACGCTGTCGCCGAGCACGGCGAGCACCCGCGCCCCCTCGATGTCGCCCACCTGGGCAGGCTCGCGGGTGAGCCCCTCGAGGAACGACGGGCGCAGGACGTAGGTCGACGAGGCGTCCCAGGCGAACGTGGACCCCGACGCCGTCTCGACCGCACGCCAGCGGTCGTCGCCGTCGAAGACGGCGGCGTAGCGGCTGCGGAACAGCTCGGAGGAGAGCGACGAGCGGATGGCCTCGGTCACCTCCTCGGGCGAGGGCCACACGTCGGCGAGGAAGACCGACGAGCCGTCGACGCCCGTCCCGAGCGGCTCGGCGTCGAGGTCGATGTCCATGGTGCCAGCCAGGGCGTAGGCGACCACCAGGGGAGGGGAGGCGAGGTAGTTCATCCGGACGTCGGGGTGGATGCGCCCCTCGAAGTTCCGGTTGCCCGACAGGACCGAGACGGCGGAGAGGTCGCCGGCCTGGACGGCCTCGGACACCCCGGGCAGCAGTGGGCCCGAGTTGCCGATGCACGTCGTGCAGCCGAAGCCGACCAGGTCGAACCCGGCGGCGGCCAAGGGCTCGGTGAGCCCGGCGCGGTCGAAGTAGTCCATGACGACCCGCGAGCCGGGGGCGAGGGTCGTCTTCACCCACGGCTTGGGGCGCAGCCCGCGCTCGACGGCCTTCTTGGCGAGCAGGCCGGCTGCCACCATGACCTGCGGGTTCGAGGTGTTCGTGCAGCTGGTGATGGCGGCCACCACGACGGCCCCGTCCTCGACCCCGACCTCGGTGCCGTCGGCCAGGGTGGCGGGTGCCGAGCGCGCGTCGCGCCCGAGCGCCTGGCGGAAGGACGCCTTGGCGGTGCGCAGGGAGACCCGGTCCTGCGGGCGCGACGGACCGGCGATGCTGGGCTCGACCGTCGAGAGGTCGAGCTCGATGAGCTCGGAGTACACGGGCTCCTCGGCGTCGGGGTCGTGGAAGAGGCCCTGGGCCTTGGCGTACGCCTCGACGAGGGCGACGTGGTCCTCGTCCCGCCCGGTGAAGCGTAGGTAGTCGAGGGTGACGTCGTCGACGGGGAAGATGGCGCACGTGGCCCCGTACTCGGGTGACATGTTGCCGATCGTCGCCCGGTTCGCGAGCGCGACCTTGGCGACGCCCGGTCCGGTGAACTCCACGAACTTGCCGACGACGCCGTGGCGCCGCAGGAGCTCGGTGATGGTGAGCACGAGGTCGGTGGCGGTCGTCCCGGGGGGCTGCTCGCCGACGAGGCGGAAGCCGACGACCGGGGGGAGGAGCATCGACAGCGGCTGGCCCAGCATGGCCGCCTCGGCCTCGATGCCGCCGACGCCCCAGCCCAGCACGCCGAGGCCGTTCACCATGGTGGTGTGGGAGTCCGTCCCGACCAGCGTGTCGGGGAACGCCCGGCCGTCGTCCGTGGCGAAGACGACCCGTGCGAGGTGCTCGAGGTTGACCTGGTGGCAGATGCCCGTGCCGGGAGGCACCACGCGGAAGCCGTCGAAGGCCTGCTGGGCCCACCGCAGGAGCTGGTAGCGCTCGATGTTGCGCTGGTACTCGATGTCGACGTTGCGGTCGAAGGCGTCCGGCGAGCCCGACGCCTCGGCGATCACCGAGTGGTCGACGACCAGCTCGACGGGGACGAGCGGGTTGACCTTGTCCGGGTCTCCGCCGAGCTCCGCCAGCGCGTCGCGCATGGCGGCCAGGTCGACGACGGCAGGGACCCCGGTGAAGTCCTGCATGAGCACCCGCTCGGGGCTGAAGGCGATCTCGGAGGCCTCGCCGCTCCCCACGCCGTGGCGCTCGGGGTGCCGGCCCCAGCCCGCCACGGCCTCGACGTCCGCCGCCTGCACGGCGACGCCGTCCTCGTGGCGGAGGAGGTTCTCGAGCAGCACCTTGACCGCATAGGGCAGGCGGGCCACGTCGAAGCGGTCGGCCAGGGCGTCGATCCGATGGATCTCGAAGGTGCGGTCGCCGACCGACAGCGTCGAGCGCGACCCGAAGCTGTCGTGACTGGAGGAGGGAGCAGGTGCCATGCCCCCATTCTGCCCACCCACCCCGGCGGGGACCACCTCGGGCCCTCTGCCCCGAGCTGCCCCGCCACGGCGGTCAGCTCCGGGTCCGGTAGCGCCAGACGGCGAGGGGGGTCATCACCACGAGGAAGCCGGCCGTCCACAGGACCGACTGGAGCACCCAGCTGGCGACCGGGCCGCCGATCATCAGGTTGCGGCAGGCGGTCGCCGTCACGCTCACCGGCTGGTAGGTGGCGAACCCCCGCAGCCAGCCGGGCATGAACTGGACGGGCACGAAGGTCGAGGAGGCGAAGGTGAGCGGGAAGAGGAGAGGGAACGACATGACCTGGGCGGTCTCGCTGTTGGGCGCGGACAGGCCGATGAAGGCGAACCCCCACGACAGCGCGTAGGCGAACAGGAGGATGAGGCCGACTGCGGCGACGAAGGCGGCGGCGCTGGCCGAGGGCCGGAAGCCCACGGCGAAGCCGACGCCGGTCATGATGCCGACGACCACCACGTTGCGGCAGAGGTCGGCAGTCGTGCGGCCGGCGAGGACGGCCGCACGTGCCATGGGGAGCGCCCGGAACCGTTCGACCAGGCCCTTCTGCAGGTCCTCGGCGAGCCCGATGCTGGTGGCCACGGCGCCGAAGGCCACGGTCTGGACGAAGACGCCCGGCAGGAGGAAGTCGACGTAGGGGACCTTGGACGGCGGGTGGATGGCGCCGCCGAAGACGTACCGGAAGAGCAGGACGAACATCACCGGCTGCACCAGCGAGAAGAACAGGTTCATCGGCACGCGCGTGTAGTGGAGGAGGTTGCGCCGGGTGAGGGTGAGGGTGTCCCCGATCGCCCACCTGAGGCGCGTGGCCGGGCCCACCTGCGGTGGCAGGGTGGTGACGCTCACCGTCGCCCCCCGGGGCCGGCTCCGACGGCGGAGCCCGAGGGCGGCGAGGAGCCGGCGCGCTCCGGTCCGGCCACGGGCTCATCCGACCCGTCGTCGGCACGGCGTCCGGTGAGGGCGAGGAAGACGTCGTCGAGGCTCGGTTCGCGCAACGTGAAGCGGGTCGGGACGATCCCCTCGGCGTCGAGGGTGCGCAGGGCGGCCATGGCAGCCTGCGCACCGTCGTCCACGGTCATCTCCACCACGCTGCCGTCGCGGCTGGCGGGGTGGGGCCCGATCGAAGCGAGCGCGACGACGGTCCGGGCGGCGTCGTCGTGGTCGTGGAGCCCCACCTCGAGGACCGTCGCCCCGAGGTCGGCCTTGAGCTTCGCCGGCGTGCCCTCGGCGATGACCCGGCCGTGGTCGACCACGGCGAGCGAGCTGGCCAGCCGGTCGGCCTCCTCGAGGTACTGCGTGGTCAACAGCACCGTGGTGCCGCTCTCGACGAGCGCCTCGATCACCTCCCAGAGGTCGTTGCGGCTCTGGGGGTCGAGCCCGGTGGTCGGCTCGTCGAGGAAGAGGACGCCGGGCCGGGCCACGAGGGCGGCCGCCAGGTCGAGGCGCCGGCGCATCCCGCCCGAGTACGTCTTGAGGGGCCGATCGGCGGCGTCGCTCAGGCCGAACTCCTCGAGCAGCTCGGAGGCCCGGCGGCGCACGACGGGCCGGTCGAGGTGGTTGAGCCGGCCCACCATCGCCAGGTTCTCGCGACCGGTGAGGTTCTCGTCCACGGCGGCGTACTGCCCGGCCAGGCCGATCAGGCTGCGCACGACGGCCGGCTCGCGCACGACGTCGTGGCCGAGGACTCGGGCCGCGCCGCTGTCGGGTTGCAGGATGGTCGTGAGCACCCGGACGGCCGTCGTCTTGCCCGCTCCGTTGGGCCCGAGCAGACCGAAGACCGTCCCCTCGTCGACGGCGAAGCTGACGCCGTCGAGGGCGCGGACCTGGCGGCGACCGCGGAACACCTTGCGGAGGTCGTCGGCGGTAATGGCGTGCGTCATGGTCGGGAGCGGTCTCCTCCGGCGCCGAGACGTGCCGACGTGCCGCGCTGCGGGGCGTGTCGGCCGGCATGCGGGTCGCCAGACGTCTTGATGGAAAAGTATCTTAGGCGCAAAACGTTCTCCTCGCCGCGGCCGAGCCCCGGGGTGCCTTCGGGGGCCCGCCGGCGCGAACCGGGCCGCCGAGGGAGACGGCGGCTACGATCGCGGCGTGCGCGTCGGCGACCTCGCTCCCGACTTCGAGCTCCCCGACGACCAGGGCGTCGTCTGCCGTCTCTCCGAGCTCCTCCACGACGGGCCCGTCGTCCTCTTCTTCTACCCGGCGGCGATGACGCCGGGCTGCACAGCCGAGAGCTGCCACTTCCGCGACCTGAAGGCCGAGTTCGCCGCCGTGGGCGCCCGGCGCGTCGGCATCAGCGCCGACCCCGTCGAGAAGCAGAAGCGCTTCTCGGACAAGCACTCCTTCGACTTCCCGCTCCTGTCGGACCCCGACGGGGTGGTGGCGAAGCAGTTCGGGGTGAGGCGGCGCATCACCACCCTGTCGCCGACCAAGCGGACCACGTTCGTCATCGGGACCGACCGGCGCGTCCAGGCGGTCATCAGCAGCGAGGTGCGCATGCACCTCCACGCCGACCGAGCCCTCGAGGTCCTCGGCGGGCGTGACGCGTAGCAGCCCCGCCGGTCGGACCGTCCGGACCCGCTCCGGCGGTCGCGGGCGCGCCCGTCGACGGTGAGCCGGCTCCTCGACCCGGGGCCGGTCGTCGTGGCGCCGGGCGCCGTCCACGTCCCGGGCTGGCTCGACGACGAGGCTCAGCGGTCGCTCGCCCGGGCGTGCGCCCGATGGGTGATCGAGGCGGGCGGGGCCCACCGCCCGGTGGTGCGAAACGGCGGCGTCATGACGGTGGGGATCGCCTGCCTCGGTTGGCACTGGAGCCCGTACCGCTACACGCGCACCCGTGTCGACGGCGACGGTTCACCGGTGCCGCCGCTGCCCGCCGGCCTCGCTGCCCTCGCTCGCCGCGCCGTCGCCGAGACGCTCGGGCCCGGTGCCGCCGCAACGTTCGACCCCGACGTCGCCCTCGTCAACGAGTACGGACCGGCGTCGCGCATGGGGATGCACGTCGATCGCGAGGAGCTCGCCGACGCCCCGGTCGTCTCGCTCAGCCTGGGCGACACGGCGCGGTTCCGCTTCGGGAACACCTCGGGGCGCTCGCGCCCGTGGGTCGACGTCGAGCTGTGCTCGGGCGACCTGTTCGTCTTCGGCGGGCCGTCCCGGCGTGCGTACCACGGCGTGCCCAAGGTCCTGGTGGGCACGGCGCCCGCCGGGCTCGAGCTCGGCGCGTCGAGGGTCAACGTGACCGTCCGCCAGACCGGCTTCGCCGGGTGACGGCCGGTACCGGGAGCGCCGACCGGCACCCCGGCTGCACCCGGTCGGGGAGGGGCCCGGTACGGGCCCGTCCTCACGAGGGAGCCGTCGCGGTGGAGGCGTCGGCGACCTCGGGCGAGTTCGCCCGGGTCGCGGTTCCCGGCCGGGGAGCGCCGGCCTCGGGGCCCCCGACGAGGATCGGCTCGGCGAGCGCTGGCTCGCAGCGACGGTCGTGCTTCGAGCGGTACATGGCCTCGTCGGCCGCCGCCACGAGGTGCTCGGGGTCGATGTCGGGGTCGTCGGTCCACGCCACGCCCACGCTCGCCCGGATGTCGAGCTCGAGCTCGCCGATCGTCGCCGGCTGGCACAGGTGGGTGGCGATCGCGTCCCCGATGCGGACGGCGTCCCCGGGGTAGCCGACCTTGGAGCAGATGACGAGGAACTCGTCGCCGCCGATCCGCCCGACGACGTCGCTCGAGCGCACCGACTGGCGGATCCGCTCGGCCGCCAGGACGAGCAGGTCGTCGCCGGTGGCGTGCCCGTAGGTGTCGTTGACCGGCTTGAACTCGTCGAGGTCGACGTAGGCGATGGCCACGCCGACGGGGCCGTGCCCGCCGATCTGGTGGAGCACGGACTGGAGCGCGCTGAGCGACGAGGCCCGGTTGTAGCACTCGGTGAGGGGGTCGAAGGTGGCCTGCACCTCGAGCTTCTTGCGCATGCGAACGCTGTCGGTCACGTCCTCGACGCACCCGATGATCCCGGTCACGACCCCGTCGTCGTCGACGAGGGGACGCAGCCGCAGGGTGCAGTGGCGGACGGCGGCCGCCTGCGGCACGCGCAGCTCGAGGTCGGCGCCGGTCCGCGTGCCCATCGTCGAGCTGACGGCCAGCGCGACGGCGTCCGCGTCGTCGGGTGACACGGCGGCTACCAGGTCGTCGACGGTCTCGAACCGGTCGACACCCAGGATCTCGCCGAGGCGGTCGTTGGCGAAGAGGACGCGGCCCGACGGGTCGCTGTGGACCAGGCCGATGGGGATGGTCTGGGCGAGCTCGCGCAGGAGCTGCTCGCTGGCCCGAAGCGCCTCGTGGGTGGCCATCTCCTCCGAGATGTCGACCATCTCGGCGACCACCGCCCGTTCGTCAGGGTCGTCGAGACGGTTGTCGTTCATGATCTCGAGCCACACCCAGTGGCCGTCCTTGTGCTGGTGGCGGAGCCGGACCCGCCGGCCGGGCCCGGGGTGCTCGAGCATGTCGACCCAGTTGGCGATGGCGAGATCGTGGTCGTCGGGATGGACGATCTGGAGGGCCCGCTCGCCCACCAGCTCGTCGCGACCCCACCCGAGGATCTGCGAGAACGCCTCGTCGACCGAGACGTAGACGGCCGACTCGTCCTTGATGGCCCGGGCGAGCCGAGGAGGAAGGTGGGGGGCGGTCCACTGGGCCAGGAGGTCGTGCACGTCGTCGAGCTGCTCGCTGATCACGCACACGACGGCGCCGTGGACCGACCGGCAGTCGACGAAGTGGGCCGTGACCGGGTGGTCGGGCTCGCCGGCGAGGCGGACGGTCCCCGTGGCGAGGCCGGACGTGCGGGCTTGGACATAGAGGTTGACGATCACCGAGCGGTCCTGCGGGACGACGAAGTTGAGGGTCGAGCCGTCCTCGCCGATCAGCCGGTGGGTCGAGGCGACGGGCACGCCCGGCGGCGTCGCCACGACGACGGCGTCCTCGTTGATGGAGGCCACCGTCGCCCGGGGGTGCCGGGCGAGCAGCGACGCGAGCACGGCGTCGACGGTGCGGGTCGCCGCTCCCTCTCCCTCCGTGCCCGTGGCAGGTGGGCCGGCAGCCGGTTCGCTCCGGACCGGTCCCGCTCCTTCCGGTCGTGGTTCCCTGCCCTGGGTCATGCACTTCGGATCGGCACGCGACGGTCGATCCTGAAGCCCTCGGGTCGGTCGCCCGACGGCCAACTCTCTTGCCCGAAAAGACACTTGCTCCCTAAGATGCTTTTGTGGTGCGACGAGCTGGGGTCCCCGACCCGAACGTCCCGGAGGAGGGCGACCCGGACCGGGAAGCGCTCTCGCTCGCGGTCCGGGCCGAGCTGCGCGAGCTGGCCGCCGCGCTCGAGCGCCTCGACGAGCGCGTCGCCGACGAGCTCGGCCTGAACCGGACGGACCTCCGATGCCTGGCCGCCCTGGCACGTCAGGGGCCGCTCACGGTCTCGGCGATGAGCGAGGCCGTACGGTTGAGCAGCGGCGGGACGAGCATCGCCCTCGGCCGGCTCGAGGCGGCCGGGATGGTCCGGCGGCACCACGCCGGGGGCGACCGCCGCCAAGTCCTCGTCGAGCTCACCCCCCTGGCGCGCCGCCGGGCGCAGCGCAGCTACGGCGCCGTCGGTGCGGAGGTGGGAGCGCTGCTCGAGGGCTTCGACGATGGGGAGCTGCGCGCCGTGCTCGCCTTTCTCGGGGGGGCCCGCTCGGTCCTCTGCGCTCGGAGCGCGGCAGGCGGCGACACGGGGAAGATCGACCCGGCGGGGCGCCCGGCCCACAGGCGTACGGGCTCCCCCCGTGAGCGCTCGGCCGGCGAGACCGGCCGGCGGTCCCCGCCACTGGCGCCCTCGGCAGGACTCGAACCTGCGCACACGGCTCCGGAGGCCGATGCTCTATCCGCTGAGCTACGAGGGCACGAACCGGCGCTGGCCCCCCGGCCGACGACCGGGGCGGCGGTGCCGCCGGAGCCTCCACTGTAGTCGGGTGCCATGGCCGGGGGGCCCGGGCGGTGTACCGCCAGCACGTATCCTCGGCGGTGCATGCCGATCCGAGACGACCTCGCCGCCGCCGTGGCCGACGCCCTGGCCCTGTTGCCCCCCGTCCGTGACGCCGGGGCCGCCGTCGCCCCCGAGGACGTCCACCTCGAACGGCCGGCGCGCCGCGAGCACGGGGACTGGTCGACCAACGTCGCCCTCGTGCTGGCCAAGCGGGTCGGCACCAACCCCCGTGCCCTCGGTGAGGCGCTGGCTGCGGCGCTCGCCGCCCGCCCGGCCGGCCACGTGACCGGCGTCGAGGTCGCCGGACCCGGCTTCGTCAATTTCCGGCTCGACGACGGGTGGCTCCACGACGCCCTCGCCGAGGTGCTCGAGGCCGGCGAGGACGACTACGCGCGCCCCGACGTCGGCCACGGGGAGCGGGTGCAGGTCGAGTTCGTCTCGGCGAACCCGACCGGCCCCATCCATGTGGGCAACGGCTGGTGGGGGAGCTACGGGGACGCGCTCGCCCGGGTGCTCGCCCGGACCGGCTACCGGGTGAGCCGCGAGTACTACGTCAACGACACCGGCGGGCAGATCCGGCGGCTCGGGGCCAGCCTGCTGGCCCGCCGGCACGGCACCGAGGTGCCCGAGGACGGGTACCAAGGCGAGTACGTGAGCGAGCTGGCCACCGCCTACGAGGGGCCCGACGACGTGACGGTGGCCGGCCGCTTCGCCGCCGAGCGCATCCTCGAGCGCATCAAGGCCACGCTCTCGTCGGTGGGCATCGTCTTCGACGAGTGGTACAGCCAGGCGTCCATCGAGGAGAGCGGGGCCGTCGAGGAGACCATCGCCGAGCTGGCGGCGAAGGGGCTCGTCTTCGATCAGGACGGGGCGACCTGGTTCCGGGCGACCGAGCTCGGCGATACCCGTGACCGGGTGCTGCGCAAGTCCAACGGCGACGCCACCTACCTCGCCGGCGACCTCGCCTACCACCGCGACAAGTTCCTCGTGCGCGGGTTCGACCGGGTCATCGACGTCTTCGGGGCTGACCATCATGGCCAGGTGGCGAGCCTGGTCGCCGGCGTCGAGGCGCTCGGCGTGGACCCGAGCCGCCTCGAGGTCAAGCTCGGCCAGATGGTGTCGCTGATGGACGGGGACGAGGCCGTCAAGATGGGCAAGCGGGCCGGCAACGCCGTCGCCCTCGACACGCTGGTGGCCGACATCGGCCCCGACGCGACGCGGCTGCTCAGCCTCATGAGCTCGCTCGACCAGGCGACCACCTTCGACCTCGCCAAGGCGCGCGAGCAGTCGATGGAGAACCCGGTCTTCTATGTGCAGTACGCGAGCGCCCGCATCGCCGCCATCGGCCGGAAGGCCGCCGAGCGCGGGATCGCCCGCCGGCCTCGTGACGAGGTCGAGCTCGGCCTTCTCGTCCACGGGCGAGAGCTCGAGCTGATCCGCGCCCTCGAGGAGCTCCCCGAGGTCGTGGCCGACGCCGCCGTCGACCGCGCGCCGACCAAGGTCACGACGTGGGTACGCCACCTTGCCGGCTGCTTCCACGGCTTCTACCACGACTGCCCGGTGCTGGCCGAGGACGTCGACCCCGGCATCGCCCAGGCGCGCCTGTGGCTGGTCGAGGGGACGCGCGTCGGGCTTGCCATCGGGCTGTCGCTCCTCGGCATCTCGGCCCCGGAGTCGATGTGAGGCCATCTGGGGCTCCGCCGAGCCGGACGGCGACGGGGCCCGGAGGCGGGCCCGCCGTGACGCCCGAGCCCGGGCCGACCGACCCGGTCGGGCGGCGTCTCCTTCCGGAGACCGCTGCCGTGGACGCCCGGGGGCACCTCACCGTAGGCGGCGTGGACATCGTCGAGCTCGCCCAGGAACGCGGTACCCCGCTGTTCGTCTACGACGAGGAACACCTCCGGTCCCGCTGCCGCGAGGCGCTGTCCGCCTGGGGAGACGGCGTCGCGTACGCCACGAAGGCCTTCCTGTGCCTGGCGATGGCCCGCCTCGCCCACGAGGAAGGGCTGTGCCTCGACGTGTCGACCGGGGGCGAGCTCCACGTGGCGTTGGCGGCCGGCGTGCCGGGGCACCGGCTCGTGCTCCACGGCAACAACAAGTCCACCCTCGAGCTGGCTGCCGCGCTGCAGGCCGGCGTGGGGCGGATCGTCGTCGACTCCTTCGACGAGGTCGACCGCCTCGAGCGCCTCACCGACCCGGACGGGTCGCCGCTCGACGGGCCGCCGCGCCCCCGGGTGCTCGTGCGGGTGACGCCCGGCGTCGAGGTCCACACCCACGAGTTCGTCCGCACGGGCCAGCTCGACTCGAAGTTCGGCTTCGGCGTGGCATCGGGGGACGCGGCCGAGGCGATCGCCCGGCTCCGGGCCCTCGAGCGGGCCGGCCGGATCGAGCTGGCCGGCGTCCACGCCCACCTCGGCAGCCAGGTCTTCGCTCTCGCCCCCTTTGCCGAGGCCGTCGACGTGCTCGCCACGTTCGTCGCCCCCCTCGGGCTCCCCGAGCTCGTGGTCGGGGGCGGGCTCGGCGTGCCGTACGTCGCCGGCGAGCAAGCGCCGTCGATGGCCGAGTGGGCGTCGTCGGTGCGCGAGGCGTGCAGCGCGGCGGGGGTCGCCGCGTCGGTGCGGGTGACCGCCGAGCCCGGCCGCTCGATCGTGGCGACGGCCGGGCTCACCCTGTACACCGTCGGTACCGTCAAGGAGGTCCCGGGGTTCCGGACCTACGTCGCCGTCGACGGGGGCATGAGCGACAACCCGCGGCCGGTCCTCTACGGCAGCGGCTACGAGACGTTCCTGCCGCGGGCCGTCGGTGCCGGGCGCCCGCGAGCGATCCGGCTGGTCGGCAAGCACTGCGAGACCGGCGACGTGGTCGTCTCCGAGGGCCGCGTCCCCGCCGACCTGGTGGTCGGCGACGTCGTCGCCACGCCCGTCACCGGCGCGTACGGCTACTCGATGGCCAGCAACTACAACAAGGTCCCCCGTCCGGAGGTGGTCTTCGTGGCCGGTGGCCGGGCCCGGACCGTCGTGCGCCGCGAGACGCTCGACGACCTCGTGCGCCTCGACGTCCCGTGAGCGTGCCTCGACCTCCCGTGAGCGTCGGCGAGGGAACGTGGGCCGGCACCCGGGCACCGGGCACCGGGCACCGGGCCCGTCCCGGTCAGGCGCTAGCGTGACCGGGTGACCTCGACCCTGCCGCGAGCGCGCGCCGTGCGCGCCGTGCGCACCGTGCGCATCGGCGTCCTCGGCGGGGGCACGGTGGCTGCGCCCGTCGTCGGACTGCTGCGCGAACGCGCCGAAGACCTCGCCGTCCAGGCGGGCGCCCGGCTCGAGGTGGTCCACGTGGCGGTGGCGGACGTGGCCAAGCCACGTCCGCCCGAGGTCCCGGCCGCGCTCGTGACCGGTGACGCAGCCGCCGTGGTCGTCGACCCCGGCGTCGACGTCGTCGTCGAGCTCATCGGCGGGGTCGACGTGGCCGGTCCTCTCGTGCGGGCCGCCCTCGAGGCCGGAAAGCCGGTGGTGACCGCCAACAAGGCGCTGCTCGCCTCGCCCGAAGGTGCCGAGCTCCGCTCGCTCGCCCGCTCGCACGGCGTCGACCTCCTCTACGAGGCGGCGGTGGCCGGGGCCATCCCCCTCGTGCGGGCCCTGCGTCAGTCGCTCACCGGCGAGCGCATCGTGCGGGTCATGGGCATCGTCAACGGCACGACGAACTACCTGCTGACCAAGATGGACGAGCAGGACGCGCCCTACGTCGCCGTGCTCGCCGAGGCGCAGCGGCTCGGGCTCGCCGAGCGCGATCCGACGGCGGACGTCGCCGGGCAGGACGCGGCGGCCAAGGCGGCCATCCTCGCCGGCGTGGCCTTCGGGTACGACGTCTCGGTCGACCAGGTGGACTGTGAGGGGATCACGGCGATCGAGCAGCCCGACGTGGCCTTCGCCCGGCGGACGGGGCACGTGGTCAAGCTCCTCGCCATCGTCGAGCGCGTCGGCGAGGGCTCGGTGTCCGTCCGGGTCCACCCCACGCTCGTGCCCCGCGACCACCCGCTCGCCGGGGTGCGCGACGCCTTCAACGCCGTCTTCGTCGAGGGCGAGGCGGCCGGCGAGCTCATGCTCTACGGTCAGGGCGCCGGCGGGCTCCCCACGGCGAGCGCCGTCGTGGGCGACGTCATCGACGCCGCCCGGAACCTGCTGGCCGGCACGACGGCACCGGCACCGGAACGGAGACCGGTGCGCATCGAGCCGCCCAGCTCGCTCTGCTCGCGCTACTACGTCCGGCTCGACGTCGAAGACCGGCCGGGCGTCCTCGGTGCCGTGGCCACGGTCTTCGGCTCCCACGGTGTCTCCATCAGCTCCATGGAGCAGGAGACGCCCGAGCGTCTCGCCGACGAGGAGGGGGCGGCGGGGCGCGATGCCTCGGGCCTTGCCCGGCTCCTCTTCGTGACCCACGAGGCGGCCACCGGCGACGTGGCGGCCACCCTCGCCGACCTCGACGCCATCCCCGCCGTCGTGCGGGTGGCGAACGCCCTGCGGATCCTGCCGTGGGAGCGCCGGTGAGCGCCGGCGAGCGCCCCGTCGCCCGGCCGCCGTGGCGTGGCGTGATCGAGGAGTACCGCGAGTTCCTCCCCGTCTCGGCTGCGACCCCGGTGGTGACGCTCCTCGAAGGCGGCACGCCGCTCGTGCCCGCCCCGCGGCTTTCCGAGCGCGTCGGCGCCCGGGTCCTCCTCAAGGTGGAAGGGGCCAACCCGACCGGCTCGTTCAAGGACCGGGGGATGACGGTCGCCATCTCGAAGG
>JAJZJT010000351.1 GCA_021809995.1 Actinomycetes bacterium | reverse complement strand
GCACGCCGGTCGACGCACCCTCGAGCTGACCGCCGCCTTCTCGCTGACCGACGCCCTCAGCGGTCGGTGCGGAGCCCGTCGCAGACGACGCGCACCATGCGGCGGGTGGAGTCGTCAACGGCCCCGGGCGCCTGAGCGTGGGAGCAGGCCCCGATCACCAGGCCCATCACCTCGTCTGCGGTGATGTCGGCGCGGACCCCCCCGTGGGCCACCGCCCGCCCGTGGAGGGCGCGGACCTCTTCCTTCAGCGTGCCGACCTTGGCGGCGCATCGAGCCTCGAGGTCGACCCCGGCCTCGGCCAGGGCGTCGAAGAGGTCGTGCTTCAGCGCCACCTGCTCGCCCATCTGCTCGAGGAAGGCGAAGAACGAGGCCGTGGCGTCGTCGGCAGGCTCGGCGACGGCGGCGAGCAGCTCGTCGAGGCGGCGGAGCACCACCGCTTCGAAGAGCGCCTCCTTGGTCGGGAAGTGGCGGTAGAGGGTGCCTACGCCGACCCCGGCGCGCTCGGCGACCGTGTCGATCGGGACGGCGATGCCGTCCCGGGCGAAGACCTCCTCGGCCGCCTCGAGGATCCGCTGCCGGTTTCGGGCGGCGTCGGCCCGCAGCGGCCGGGTGGCCTGTTCGGGAACCGGCGCCGCCGGGGGCTCCTCGGCGTCGCCGGCAAGGGTGCCCCTCGCGCTCCGCCGGGACGTCATGGTCGCTCCGGGCAGGCGGCGGGGGCAGGCGCGCCGGCACCCCCGTTGACAAACGGAACGCAGGTTCCGTATAGTGGTCGCCGAAGCGGAACCATCGCTCCACATCCTACTCCAGCATCCCCATGGAGGCGACCATGACGACGACATCCCCTGCGGGCCCGGCAGCCACCACCCACCCCGACGCGTCCCGGAGGCGCGCGTGGGCCTTGGTGGTGATCGCCCTGGCCCAGCTCATGATCGTGCTGGACGCCTCGGTGGTCATCGTCGCCCTGCCGTCGGCCCAGCACGCGCTGCACATCTCGGCGGCCGACCGGCAGTGGGTGATGACCGCCTACACGCTGTCGTTCGGCACGCTGCTGCTGCTCGGCGGCCGGATCGCCGACTACCTGGGCCGCCGCCGCACCTTTGTCGCCGGCTTGCTCGGCTTTGCCGCCGCCTCCGCCCTCGGCGGTCTCGCCCAGAGCGCGGCCATGCTGTTCGCTGCCCGCGCGCTGCAAGGGGCCTTCGCCGCCGTCATGGCGCCCTCCGCCCTGTCGCTGCTCACCACCACCTTCACCGAGCCGCGCGAACGGGCCCGGGCCTTCGGCGTCTACGGGGCCGTGGCCGGCAGCGGTGCCGCCATCGGCCTCGTCCTCGGGGGCGGGCTCACCCAGTTCGCCTCGTGGCGGTGGACGCTGCTCATCAACGCGCCGATCGCCCTCGTGACGGCTGTGGCGGCCCGCCGTGTCGTGGCCGAGAGCCGCGGCGGGAGCGGTCGGGGTTACGACGTGGCCGGTGCCGCCACCGTCACCGGAGCCCTCTTCGTCCTCGTCTACGGGTTCACCACCGCGGGCACGGACGGGTGGACGGCGCCGATCACCCTGGCGCTGCTCGCCGCGGCAGTGGTCGGCCTTGTTGCCTTCGTGGCCGTCGAGCTGCGCTCGGCAAACCCGTTGTTGCCCGTCCGGGTGGTGCTGGAGCGCAACCGGGGCGGGTCGTTCCTGGCCTCGCTCTTCGTGGGCTGTGCCATGCTCGGCACCTTCCTGTTCCTCACCTACTACTTCCAGGGGACGCTGCACTACTCGGCGATCCGCACCGGCTTCGCCTTCCTGCCGTTCTCCCTGGGCATCATCACCGGTGCCACCGTGTCGAGCCGCCTGCTCCCCCGGGTCGGGCCCCGAGCCCTGATGGTCACCGGGCTCGTGGTCGCCCTGGCCGGCATGGTCTGGTTCACGCGGCTCGGAGTCGGGAGCGCCTACCTCGTCCACGTGCTGCCCGCCGAGCTGATCGCCGCCCTGGGCATGGGGACCACCTTCGTGCCCATGAGCTCGACGGCGCTCGTCGGGGTCGACCCCGCCGACGCCGGGGTGGCGAGCGCCCTCGTCAACACCACGCAGCAGGTGGGCAGCACGCTCGGGACCGCGCTGCTCAACACGGTGGCGACCAGCGCCACCGTGGCCTTCGTGGTGGGCCATCGCACCCTCCCGGGCGTGGCCCGGGTGGCGCAGGTGCACGGCTACACGGTCGGTTTCACCGTGAGCGCCGGGTTCCTCCTCGCCGCCGCTGCCACGGCCGCCCTCCTCGTGCGGGCCGGGCGCGGTGACCTGGCGCCCGGGCCAGGGGCGATCGAGCCGGCCGACGTGCTGGCCGAGCCCGAGCCGCTCGAGGCGGCGTTCGCCGCCGCCTTCGACTGAGCCGGGCGCTGCCGGGCCAGGTGGCGTGGACCCGCTCGTGGCGCCGACGACGACCCCGACGCCAACTTCAAGGCCGATGTCGCGCTCTTCACGCACGTGGACCCGATGGCCACGATCGGCAATCTGTCCACCGCCGTCGACGTGCCCGAGGGTGCCACCGCCCGCTACGTGCTGGCCAGGCGGGCTTCGGCCGGGAGCGGGGGG
>JAJZJT010000350.1 GCA_021809995.1 Actinomycetes bacterium | reverse complement strand
CCGTCCCGGGGTGGCGGCGGTCTTCGTGCTCGTGGTCCTCGTCGCCGACCCGTGGACGTACTGGGCGTGCGCCTTCGACTTCCACATGGAGCCGGTCGCCGCCCTCTTCGTCGTCCTCGCCGCCCGCGACCTCGAGGGCCGGCGCTTCGGCCGGGCGGGGCTCTGGGTGGTGCTCCTCCTGCTCGCCGGGGACTTCGCCGCCGGGCTGGTCGTCGGCCTCGGCATCGCCGCCCTGGTGGCGGGACGGCCGTGGCGCCGGGCCGGGGCCGCCCTCGTCGCCGCCGGCGCCTGCTGGGTCGCCGTCCTCGCCGCGCTCGGCATGCGGGGAGGCAACCTGTCGGCCGCCTACGGCTACCTCGTCGCCGCCCAGCCGGCGACCGCCGCGGGGATCGGCCTCCCGGCCCTCGCCTGGGGGGCCCTCCTCCACCCCGGCCGGCTGGTCGGTGCCCTGTGGGCGCGTCGCCTCAACATCGTGGCGTACGTGGCTCCGGCGGGGCTCGTCGGCGTGGCCGCTCCGTGGGGACTGGGCGTCGCCGTGATGGTCGTGCTGGCCAACAACCTCATAACCGGGCTGAACTTCTCGACGGCCAGCTTCCAGTACGCGCCGCTCACCGCCGTCCTGGCTGCCGCGACGGTCCTCGTGCTGGGCCGACTGGCCCGGCGGTGGCGGCGGGGCCCGTGGGCGGCGACCGCCCTCGCCGTCGTGCTCGCCGCCGACACGCTCGGGTGGGGCGCGGTGTGGATCCCCCGCACGTCCAGCGAGTGGTTGCGAGTGTCCCCGGCCGCGGCGACGGTGCTGAGCTCCGTCGAGCGCCAGGTGCCCGCCGGCGACGAGGTGGTGGCCTCCCAGGGCGTTCTGGGTCGCTTCAGCGGCCGGCAGTGGGTGTACGGGGTGTTCGAACCAGGGGGTGCCATCCCGGTGCGGACGCGCACGGTGTGGGTGGTGGTGGCCCCTGCCCAGGGCATCGAGAGCGAGCCGGTGGCCGCGGCGGACGCCCTGGTGACCGAGCTCGCCGGGCCGCTCCACGCCGACCTCGTCGCGGCGCGCGCCGGGGTGTGGGCGTTCCGGTGGACGCCGGCTCCCTCGGTCACCTCGCTCGTCGTGCCACCGGTGCCGGTCACGGTGCCGGCGTGGGCCGCGCCGGGCCCGGCCGGACGGCCGGTGACGGTCGGGCCGCCGTCGACTTGGCGGGCGGTCTCCACCGGCCACGAAGGGTACGTGGTGGCGGGCGACTACCGGCGCCTGCCGCCGGGGCGCTACACGGCGACCGTGGTGCTGGCCACGACGGCCCCCGTCGACGTCGAGGTGTGGGACGCCACCGGCGACGTGCTGCTCGCTCGCCGCCAGCTGGTGGCCACCAACGGGCAGGAGGCGGTCACCGTGCCCGTCGACGAGCCCCGCACCTACCCCCACCACGTCTACACCGGAGCCGGGCCGTTCCGCATCACACCCGTCGAGCCGCCGCCCGGTGACCAGCTTGAGGTCCGAGTGTGGACGCCGGGGGGCGCGCCCGTCGTCGTCTACTCGGTCGAGCTCCAGCCGGCTGGGGCCCCACGGTGATCGGCCCGGTGATCAGCCCGGTAGGGGCACCATCGACCAGCCGGTGACGACGAGGTCGGAGCCCCGCACGGCGGCCGACATCGTGAGGGCGTAGACGCCGGGGCGGCTCCCGCCGGCGACCTCGGGCCGGGCCGTGACGGTGGCGCCGGTGACGGTGGACCCCGTCACGTCGAGGACCGGTGTGACCGACCGGTCGTTCCGGGCGATCGTCGCCCCGGCGAGCGGTGCGGCCCTCTCGAAGGGGACCTCGGGGGCGACCGCCTGCCACCAGGCGGCCTGGCGTTGCTCGGCCGAGCGGACGGCGGCGAAGTAGAGCGCGAGCACCGAGGACTCGACCTGGAGCGGGACCGGGCTCTGCTGCCACGTCACCGACGGGCTGCCGGTCAGCCCGAGCGTGCCGAGGGGCGCGTCGTTGGTGGCGAGCGTGAGGCCCTGGGCGGCGAGCGCCTGCGGGGCGGGCACGACGAGGGGCGGGGGCAGGGCCGGGGGCTGGGGCGCTCCCGCTCCGTGGTCGCTGACCGACACCAAGTCGGCCTCGACCACGTAGCGCTGTGGGGTGAGGAAGAGGGCGTTGAGCGGGTAGCAGGTGACGAGGGCCAGCCGGGGGGCGAGCGTCGAGTAGAGGGGTGAGCCGGACCTCACGACCTGGTCGCCGACGACGCGGTAGCGGAGCGTCTGGCACCGGTCGGTGAAGGTGACGGTGTCGCCGGGGTGGAGGTGGTTGATCCGGCTGAACCACGACACGTCGTGGGCCGACAGCACGGCGGTCCCGAGCTGGCCGGGCCACACGCTCCCGGGGACGTGCCCGACGGCCACGTCGAGCTGGGCGTTCCCGACGCCCTCGACGACGGGTGCCTGCAGGCCGATGGCCGGGGCGGCGATGAGGCCGGCGGGGGCGAGCCCGCCGTGCCTGCCGCCAGCCGTCACCGGAGCGGTCCCCGGGTCGCAGGGCACGCCGGAGGCGCCGGCGCGGATCTCGGAGCGGGCGCGGGCGATCAGGGCGTCGCCCAC
>JAJZJT010000349.1 GCA_021809995.1 Actinomycetes bacterium | reverse complement strand
TGCGGGTGGTGGAGAAGAACTACCTCTTCAACGAGCTGCTCGAGAAGCTGAAGCCCACCGCGGTGGTCCCCCGACGCCGGGGGGAGGTCAGGGCTTGGGTGGCGGGCGACCACGTGGGCTCCTCCTGTTCGCTTCGGTCTGGGTGGCCGGAGAGGGTGTTCGGGTCGGGCGTGGGCGGTCAGGTGACGGTGGCGGCTGGGGTAGGGCGGCGTGGGCGCGCACGGCGGCGACGAGGTGCCCGAGGGCAGGCAGGGCGGCGGTGATGTGCGCACGGTCGGTGGGGTCGAGCTCGTCGAGCGCCTGGGCGAGCAGGCCGATGCGCTGGTCGCGCCAGTCGGCGAGATGCTCGGCGGCGGCGGGGGTGAGGTAGAAGCGCACGCCGCGCCGGTCGGTGTCGTCGCGGCGGCGTTCGAGGAGGCCCGCGTCATCGAGGTGGCCGGCCAGGGTGCTCACCGTGTTGGAGGCGAGGCGCAGGTGCCCGGCGGCTTCCCTGGTCCGCACGCCGGGGTAGCGGCGCACCAGGTTGAGCAGCTCCAGGTGCGCGCCGGGGAACTCGGACATCCCGATCGGGCGGGCGAGGACCCGGCGGCGCACGACCCGGAACGCCCGGAACAGGCTCTCTGCCTGGTCGGCCAGCTCGGCGGCGTCGTCGTGGCGGCCGCCTTCGGGTAGCGCGCTGGCGCGCCGGGTGCGGCGGGCTCGGGGTTCGCTCATGGACTTGGGGTCGCGGGTCGGGTGACGATCGGCTGCTCTGCGGTCGTGACCACCGGCTCGCTGCGAGGTGCGGCTGGCTGGCGCCAACGACGCCGGAGGCGGTGGCGGGCGTCGTCGAGGAGGGTGTAGAGCACGGGCACGACGAGCAGGCTGAGCACGGTGGAGGAGAGGAGCCCGCCGATGAGCACCACCCCGACGGGCATGCGCTCCGAGGCGCCGGAGCCGTGCCCGAAGGCGAGCGGTGCCATGGCGAAGACCATGGTGGCGGTGGTCATCAGGATCGGCCGGATCCTGGTGGCGCCGGCGTCGATGATCGCCCGGTCGCGTGCGACGCCGCGGCGGCGGAGGGTCTTCGCGTAGTCGATGAGCAAGATCGAGTTCTTCGAGACCAGACCCATCAACATGATCATGGCGATCAGGGCGAAGATCGAGATCGGAAGGCCGGCGGCCCACAGACCCACCAGCGCCCCGATGGTGGCGAGCGGCACCGCGAACAGGACGGCCAGGGGGTCGAGCAGCGATTCGTAGAGGGCGGCCATGAGCATGTAGACGAGGAGGATCGACAGGCCGAGCGCTTGGAGCAGCGGCCCGAACGCCCGGGACTGCTGGGCGGACTGGCCGCCGAGCTGCAGGGCGTAGCCGGTCGGCAGCCCCACGCCGTGGGCGGCGGCCAACAGCGCGGCAGTGGCAGGCCCGGAGTTGCCCGTCGGGCTCGAGGCCGAGACCGCCACCGCGTACTGGCCGTCGATCTGAGTGATCTGCCCCGGGCCGGGCGTCTCGGTGAGGGTGGCGACGGCCGAGAGGGGCACGCTGCCGTGGCCCGTCGGCACGGGGATGGCGGCGAGCTGGGCGGGGGTGAGCCGCGCCCCGCTCCCGAAGGTCACCTCGATCGGTTCGGCGGGTGCCGTGGACGAGGTGACCAGCGGGGGGACGCCCGAAGTGCCGAGGGCGGAGGCCACGGTGGCACCAATGGTGGCAGGCGACACACCGAGATAGGTGGCGGTCGCCCGGTCGACGGTGATGGACAGCTCCGGGGTGGGGGTAGGCACCGAGGTGGACACCTGGGAGACCGCCGGGTTCCCCGCGAGGCGGTCGGCGACCTGGGTGGCCAGGCGGTCCAAGGTGGCGAGGTCGGGCCCCACGATGTCGACCGAGGCCGCCCGGGCGCCCCCGGCGATGAACGGGCTCTGGACGTGTCCGTGGGCGGCCAGCCCCGGGAAGCTTCGGGCAAGGTTGGCGAGCTTCTTCACGTAGCTGCGGATCGGCCGACGTGACCCGCTGGGGGCGAGGTCGACGGTGAGCTGGCCCAGATTGTGCGCCGAGCCAACCCCGGCCCCGTAGCCGGAGGAGACGAACACGTCGGTCACCCCGGGGAGGTGCTGCACCTTCCGGGCGTAGCCCGCGAGGGTGGCTTGCGCCGAGGGAAGGGGGGTGCCGACCGGCAGGCGGGCGTTCACGGTGACGACGCCGTTGTCTTCGGGGGGCACGAAGGTGGTGGGCAGCACGCCCGAGCGCACGATGCCCACCGACCCGACCAGGGCGGCGAGCGCCACCCCGACCACCGCCAGGCGGTGCCGCAGGCTCCAGGCGATGACCTTCCGGTAGCGGGCACGCAGCGCGTCGAACCCGGCGTCGAATCGCCGCCCGACGCCTGCCCCGACCGATGCCGGTCGGGGCAGGCGGGCCCAGCGCGCCGCCAGCATCGGGGTGAGGGTGTAGGAGACGAGGAGCGAGAACAGCGTGGCGGCCACGATCGTGAGCCCGAGCTCTCTGAACAGCTGGCCGACGTTGCCCGAGACGAAGGCGACGGGGGCGTAGACGACCACGTCGGTCAGGGTGATGGCCACCGCAGCCGCGCC
>JAJZJT010000032.1 GCA_021809995.1 Actinomycetes bacterium | reverse complement strand
CCCCGTCATCCTGTGCGTCCACGGGCTGGGGGGCTCGCACCGCAACTGGTTGGCGGTCGCGCCGCGGTTCGCCGAGCTCGGCCACGTCCTCGCCCTCGACCTCCTCGGGCACGGCCGCACCCCAGCCGCAGGGCGCGTCCCCGACGTCGACGGGCACCGCCGGCTGCTGGCGGGCTTCCTCGCTGCCGTGGTCGGGCGACCGGCAGTCCTCGTGGGCAACTCGATGGGCGCGCTGGTGGCTGCGCTCGTGGCGGCCGAGGAGCCCCGCTCGGTGTCAGGGCTCGTCCTGGTCGACCCCGCTCTGCCCGTCCGGTCGCTCGCCGGCGTCCACCCGCAGGTGGTCGCCAACTTCGCCGTGTGCGCCGTCCCCGGGTTGGGCGAGGCCTTCCTCGCCGCCCGACGCCGTCGGACGACCGCCCAGCAGAGCGTTCTGCGCGTCCTCCGGAGCTGCTGCACGGACGTCGCCCGTGTGCCCGCCGCGGTGGTCGCGGCCCATGTGGCGCTGACCGAGGAGGTCGACCGGGCGGGGACCGACACCGCCTATCTCACCTCGGCCCGGTCGCTCGCCCGGAGGTTCGTCGCCCCGGGCGCCACGCTCGCCGCGCTGGAGCGGGTGGACCAGCCGACCGTGGTGCTCCACGGGGTCCGTGACCGGCTCGTCCCCCTCCGGGCGGCGCGCGCCCACGTCTCCGCCCATCCAGGCTGGCGCCTCGAGGTTGCCGCCGACGCCGGGCACGTGCCCATGCTCGAAGTACCCGGGTGGACGGCCGACGCGGTCACCCGGTGGGCGCGTGGCGACGGTCGGCTGGCCTTCGCCGCGGCGTCGGCACCCCCGCCCCCGCCCGACGGTCGCTGACCGGAGCAGCCACCTCGGCGAGCAGACGGCGGGCCGGTGCCACGAGCGGGACCTCCCGCCGCCACACGGCCCGCACCTCGCGCCCGAGATCGAGCCCGGAGACGACCACCTCGACCAGGCGCCCGTCCTCGAGCTCGCCACGGACCGTCGAACCGCCGATGGCGGCGACTCCCGCACCGGCCGCCACCGCCGCCTTGATGGCGGTGGTCGAGCCGAGCTCGAGGCCGACGACCGGGGCCAGGCCGTGGCGGGCCAGGGCGTGCTCGACGACGGCGCGGGTCCCTGACCCGGGCTCGCGTGCCACGAGCGGCGTGCGGGACAGCTGCTCGGGGGTGACCGGTCGTCGTCGGTGGCTCCAGGGATGGCCGGGGGCCGCGACGATGACGAGGTCGTCGTGCGCGACGACGCTCGACTCCAGGTCGTGGGGGACGTCCGCCCCCTCCACGAACCCGAGGTCCGCCTGACCGGTTCGCATGACGGCGAGCACGTGCTCCGAGTTGCCCATCTGGAGCGACGCGACGACGTCGGGAGCCGTGGTGCGCAGTCGTGTCAGCCAAGCCGGGACGAAGTACTCGGCGACGGTCATCGACGCCGCCAGTCGGAGCGTCGGTCGGTCCTGCTCGCGCAGGGTCCCGAGCCCCGTGACGAGGGACGTGAGCCCGTCGAGGACCGGGGCGGACCACTCGACGACGGCCTCGCCGGCCGGTGTGAGGCGGGCCCCGGTGTTGCGGCGGTGGAGCAGGGCCGTGCCGACCTGGCGCTCGAGGGAGCGGAGGCGCATGGAGGCGGCGGGCTGGCTCATGCGATGGACGGCGGCGGCGCGGCTGATCGAACCCAGGTCGGCGACCGAGCGGAGCAGGTCGAGCGACGTGACGTCGGGGACGGGCTCCGGTACCGGCATAAGCAGAGCTTAGAACTTCATCACGAACTTGCCGCTTCTCACCGGCCGGTGGTGCCCGCACCATGGCGCCCATGACCGTGGATGCCACCCCCGCCGTCCCTGCCCGCCCCCACGACCGTCGCCCGGGCGGCGGTTCGATCGTGCCCGGGCTCGCCCTCGCCATGGCCGTCGCCGCTGTCGGCGAGCTGCTCGGTTCCTTCGTTCCCCTCGTCGGCGCTCCGGTCTTCGCCATCCTCGGCGGGATCGCGGTGGCCCTCGTCCGGGGACGGCGCGCCGCGCTCGTCCCCGGCCTCCGCTTCGCCTCCTCGCGGGTGCTGCAGGCGTCGGTCGTCGTGCTCGGCACGACGCTCTCGCTGCGCCAGGTCGTCCACACCGGGGTCACGTCGCTCCCCGTCATGTTGGGCTCGCTGGCCGTCGCCCTCGTCGGCGCCGTCGTGGCCGGGCGGGCGCTACGAGTCGACCGTGACACCCGGACGCTGATCGGGGTCGGCACGGGCATCTGCGGCGTCTCGGCTATCGCCGCCACCGACTCGGTCATCGAGGCGTCTGAAGCCGACGTCGCCTACGCCGTGGCCACGATCTTCACCTTCAACGTGGCCGCCGTCCTCACGTTCCCCACCATCGGCCACCTGCTGCACCTGACGCCGCACGGCTTCGGTCTGTGGGCGGGAACGGCGATCAACGACGTGTCGTCGGTCGTGGCGGCGGCGACGATCTTCGGTCACGGGGCGGCCGGCACCGCGGTCGTCGTGAAGCTGACCCGCACGCTCATGATCATCCCCATCACCATCGTCCTCGGGTGGTACCGGGCACGCCGACCCCGCGCCGCCACCCGGCCCGCCGACGGCATGCCCGTCTCGGACGGCGTTGGCGTCTCGGTCGCCCGCACGGCCGGATCGGTCCTCGTCGGCGAGCGAGCGCTCGTCGGTACCGGAGCCGAGCACGCGGCCGGCGGCGAGGCGAGGGCCGAGGCGGAGGCACCCGGCCGTGCCGCACGCCGCCGTCTCGTCCCCCTGTTCATCGTCTGGTTCGTGGTCGCGGTCCTCGTCAACACGCTCGGCCTCGTCCCTGCATCGCTCCACGCCCCGGCGTCGACGGTGGCACAGTGGATGATCACCATCGCCCTGGCCGCCATCGGCTGCTCGACGCACCTCGGCGAGATCCGCCGTGCCGGATTCCGCCCGCTCGCCCTCGGCGCCGTGCTGTGGGTGGCGGTGGGGCTGACGAGCATCGGCCTCCAGGCCGCCACCGTCGGCCTCCACTGACCAGGCTGGCGGCCGGGTCACGGGCCACGGGCCACGGGCCACGGGCCACGGGCCACGGGCCACGGGCCACGGGCCACGGGCCGGCGTCGGCCGTCGTGGCCGATGGCCCCGTCCGTTCTCTACGTCGTGGTCGTCCTGGTCGCCCGTCGCCACGCACGGCACGGCTCGGCTCGGCACGGCTCGGCTCGGCTCGGCGACGACGTCCGGGCGGTGCTGGGCGACGACCTGGTCGCGGCGAGCGTCCCCGACCCGACAGGGTCCTGCCCCCCGGTGACGGGGCTCACCGGCACCCGCTCGCACCAAAAGGCGCGAGGCGGCGGCCGTCATGCGCGCGTCAGGAATTCCCGCCACAGTGGGCGCGTGCCCGCCCCGCCACGTTCCCACCGCGCCCGTCTGGTGACGGCAGCGTGCCTGTCGGCAGTGGCGCTCGTCGCCGCTGCGTGCTCGACCGGCACCGCCGCCGCGCCGACGGGCTCGTCCCACCGTGCGCTCCCGGCGTCCTCGGGCGTTCGGGGCACCGGGTCTCGGGCGTCTGCGGCCACGCCGCCGGCACCGGCCACGACCACGACCACCGAGCAGCCCGGGTGGACGCCGGTGACCTACCAGGGCAGCACGCTGCTCGTGGACGAGCGCGCCGTCGTCACCCCCGGCGGGGCGCACGTCGAGCTGATCCGCTTCCGGGCAGGCGTCGTCCACTTCGCCCTCCACGACGGCAGCGTCGACCCGCCGCACGGCGCGGTCGTGCTGCCCGCCGACGCCCAGCCGGCCGTCCCCGCCACCGAGCAGGCCACCATGGTCGGCGCGTTCAACGGCGGCTTCCTCGCGTCGACGGGCTCGGGCGGCTTCGAGGTGGATGGCCGTGTCCTCGAGCCGCTGGTGGCCGGTCGGGCCAGCTTCGTCATCGACGCCAACGGCACCGCCCACGTCGGGGTGTGGGGCGCGCAGCTGCCGCGTCCCGGTGAGCAGGTCGTGAGCGTCCGCCAGAACCTGGCGCCGCTCGTCGCGGGCGGTGTCCCCAGTCCGACGGTGGGGGACGTGGCCGCGTGGGGGGCGACGCTCGGTGGCGGGGTCGCTGTCGCCCGGAGCGCGGTGGGCGAGGACGCTGCCGGGGACATCATCTACGCCGGCAGCATGTCGGCCACGCCCGCGGACATGGCCGACGCGCTCGTGCAGGGCGGGGTCGTCTCGGGCATGGAGCTCGACATCAACCCCGAGTGGGTGCAGGCCGTCGTGGCGCCCGTGCCGGGCGGCGCCCTGCAGACCGCCGTCCCCGGGCAGAACCGCCCGGCCGACCAGTACCTCGTGGGCTGGACGCGCGACTTCGTGGTGGCGTCGGCCGCCTGACGCGACGGGGGCCGGCGCAAGAGGCCCGCCGGTCGGCGCTCAGTTGACCTGGCGCTCGCGCCCCTCCCAGAACTCGGAGCGGAGCTTGAACTTCTGGAGCTTGCCTGTCGCGGTGCGGGGGAGGGCCTCGCGCAGCTCGACCCGCTTGGGGCACTTGAACCCGGCCAGGCGCTCGCGGCAGTAGGCGATGACCCGCTCCTCGGTCACCGGGATGGTGCCGTCGGTGACGACCAGCGCGGTCACCAGCTCGCCCCACCGGTCGTCGGGGACGCCGATGACTGCGACCTCGGCGACGCCCGGCATCGCGAAGACGACGTCCTCGACCTCGATGGACGACACGTTCTCGCCGCCGCTGATGATCACGTCCTTCTTGCGGTCGAGGATGTGGAGGTGGCCCTCCTCGTCGAAGGTGCCGCCGTCCCCGGTGTGGAACCACCCGCCGGCCAGCGCCTCCTCGGTGGCCTCGGGCTGGTTCCAGTACCCGTCCATCACCGTGTTCGAGCGGGCGAGGACCTCGCCCCGCTCGTCGACCGCCAGCTCGGTGCCGATGGCTGGGACCCCGGCTCGCATGAGCTTGCGCGCCCGCTCGTTCGCCGGCAGGTCGTCCCACTCGGACCGCTGGCGGTTCACGGTGAGGAGGGGGGCCGTCTCGGTCAGGCCGTAGATCTGGATGAACTCCCAGCCGAGCTCCGACTCGATGCGCTCGATGGTGCGCGAGGGCGGCGGCGCGCCGGCCACGATGACCCGGGTGCGGTCCCGGCCTGGGACCGGGTCCTCCCAGGTGGCCAGGGCGTCGAGGGTGGCGTTGACCACGGCCGGGGCGGCGCAGAGGAGGGTCACCCCGTGGCGCTCCACGCGCCGCAGGATCTCGGCACCGTCGACTTTGCGCAGGACGACCTGGGGACAGCCCATGCCGGTCGTCGCCCACGGCATGCCCCACCCGTTCGCGTGGAACATGGGGAGGGTGTGGAGGTAGACGTCGCGGTCGGACACCTGGGCGTGCCACCCGAAGAGCGCGGCGTTGACCCAGCAGTTGCGGTGGGTGAGCCGGACGCCCTTCGGGCGGGCGGTGGTCCCCGACGTGTAGTTGATGGTGGCGACTGCCTCTTCGTCGGGCTCCCACGCTCGCGGGTCCGTTCCCCGGGGGAAGAGGACGGGGTCCGACTCGGCGCCCAGGACGAAGCGAGCGGGCGCCTGCACCGAGGCGAGGGTGTCGTCGAGCTCAGGGTCCACCAGCAGGACCGAGGCGCCCGAGTGCTCGACGATGTACGCGACCTCGGGCTCGGTCAGCCGGAAGTTGACCGGCACCAGCACACGCCCCGAGCCGCACACGCCGAAGAAGGACGTGAGCAGACGGGCGCTGTTGTGCGAGACGATCGCCACCCGCTCCCCGGGACCGATGCCGAGGGCGTCGAGCCCGGCGGCCTGCGACCGTGCCCGTTCGGCCAGCTCCGCGAAGGTCAGGGTGCCCCACTCGGCCGCCGGCTGGTCCGGTTCGTCGACGACGGCGTGGCGGCCGGGGTAGGCCCGCTCGGCCCGATCGAGGAAGTCCCGCACGTTGAACGGAACGATCACTGGTGCACCTCCGTCGCCGTCGTCCTATCCGGCCAGCCCGGTGGCACCATTCAAGCCGAGCCGGGAACGTCTCGCCTGGCCGTAAGGGGGTCAGCGCGCGGCGCAAGGTCGGGCCGGGGCAGGCAGGGGCAGGCCGGCGGCGGCGCCGGCTAGCGTCCGGGCATGTCCAGGCTGCGCGTCGCCGTCGGTCCTCGTCCTGCCACCTTCGCCACCGATGCCGTCGCCGCCGGTGGCGGCACGGTCGTCCCTCTCGAGGAGGGCCCGGATGCCCTGGTCTGGCTCGATCCGGTCGACGTCGCCGGCCTCGAGACGGCGCTGGCCACCGCCCCGGACGTCCGCTGGGTGCAGCTCCCCTTCGCCGGGGTCGACCGCGTGGCCGAGGCCGGCTTGCTCGACGCCAGGCGGACATGGACGTCGGCCAAGGGCGCCTATGCCGAGCCGGTCGCCGAGCACGCCTTGGCGCTCGCCCTGGCGGGGCTCCGGCACCTCCCCGAGCGCCTGTCCGCCCGGACGTGGGGCGCGTCGAAGGGGACCAGCCTGTTCGACGAGCGGGTGACCATCCTCGGCGGCGGGGGGATCGCCCGGGCGCTCGTCGACCTGCTCGCACCGTTCCGTGTCGAGACGACGGTCGTGCGGCGGTCGGCCGAGCCCGTCCCCGGTGCCAACCAGACCGTCACCGTCGACCAGCTCCACCAGGTGCTCCCCGGCGCCCTGGTGGTCTTCGTGGCCCTGGCGCTCACTCCTGAGACGGAGCGGATCATCGGGGCCGGGGAGCTCGCGCGCATGGACGAGCGCAGCTGGCTGGTCAACGTGGCGCGCGGTCGCAACGTCGACACGGACGCCGTCGTCGAGGCGCTGCAGACCGGCTCGATCGCCGGCGCCGCCCTCGACGTCACCGACCCCGAGCCACTGCCGGACGGGCACCCCCTCTGGGACGCGCCCACCTGCATCGTGACCCCCCACACCGCCGACACGCCCGAGATGGTCCGACCGCTGCTCTCCGCCCGCATCCGCGTGAACACGGCCCGCCTGGCAGGAGGCGAGCCCCTCGTCGGTGTCGTCGATGCCGAGGCCGGGTACTGAGGTACCGACGAGCCCCGAGTGGCCACGTCGCCGAGGGTGTCACACCCGTCGACGAGCATGCGGGGAGCCGGCCGTGTGCCGTCCGGCGCTTGTCCACGACAGGAGGATCCGATGCCCGTCCCCGCACCCTGCACCCCTGACTCCCTCCGTCAACCGGTCACGCCCCAGAGCGGGGCCGTCACCGGGCGCAGCCGCAGCGCCGGACCTCGCGAGGCCGACCGCCCGGCCCCGGGCGACGCATTCGTCATCGATTGTGCGGCGTGCGTGCACCAGCACACACCGGTCTGTGAGGAGTGCGTGGTCTCCTTCGTCGTCGGGCGTGAGCCCGACGACGCCCTCGTCGTGGACGCCGCCGAGGCCCGTGCCGTCCACCTGCTCGGGAGCGCGGGCCTCCTGCCTGCGCTCCGGCACGTCCGCCAGGTGAGCTGAGCATCCTTGCCCGCGTGCCACCATGGGACGTGCTCCCGCATCAGCTGAGTCGCGGCGACGCCCAGGACGACGCCGGCCGTCTCGCTGCGGCCGTCGTGTCCGCCGGACGCGTCGCCGGACTGGTCTCCGTGGGAACGGCGCCTGTGGCCGTCTTCGCCGGGGCTCGCCGGCACCTCGAACGCCGCAAGCGGCACGGCCTGCATGGCGGGATGCAGTTCACGTACCGCAATCCGGCTCGGGCCACCGACCCCTCCCGCCTGCTCGCCGGGGCCCGCAGCCTCGTGGTCGGCGCCTGGGCCTACCCGGTGCCGGTGGCGGGGTGCCGTCCACCGGCGGAAGATCCGAACGGGGTGCCCGCCGCACGTCCTCGCGGTCGAGTCGCCCGTTACGCGGCCCGTGACCACTACCGCGACCTGCAGTCCGCCCTCGACGCCATCGCAGCCGTCGTGACGGCCGCCGGCTGGCGGGCGCGGGTCGTCGTCGACGACAACGGCCTCGTCGACCGCGAGGCGGCCCGTCGTGCCGGGGTAGGCGTCTTCGGCAAGAGCACCGTGCTCCTCGTCCCCGGCCACGGCTCGTGGTGCCTGCTCGGCTCGGTCGTCACCGACGCCCCGCTCCGGGCCCGGTGGTCCGGAGACGTCGACGCGCCACCGCGGGTCCGCTCTTCTCGGGGCGCCTGCGGGCGGTGCACGGCCTGCCTCGACGCCTGTCCGACCGGGGCGCTGGTGGCGCCCGGCGTCCTCGACGCGCGTCGGTGCCTGGCGTGGCTCCTCCAGGCTGGAGGTACTTTCCCCCTCGCCTTCCGGGACGCCCTCGGCGACCGCCTCTACGGGTGCGACACCTGCCAGGACGTCTGCCCGCTCAACCGGGTGGCGGGACGGCGCACCGCCGGGCGGGACGGCTCCGGGGCACCCGACGGTCCGGCACCGGAAGGGGCCGGCCCGTCCGACGACGGGCCCGGCGCCGCCGCCGGCGGCACCGCCGACGACCCCGGCGAGATCGACCTCGTCGACCTCCTCGAGAGCTCTGACGAGGAGGTCATGGCCCGAGCGGGCCGCTGGTACGTCGCCGGGCGCGACCCTGCCGTCGTCCGACGCAATGCTCTTGTGGCACTGGGCAACACGGGTCGGGCGGACGACCCGGCCACCGCACGCGTGCTCGGCGCCTACCTCGGCCACCCCGACCCCGTGCTCCGCGAGCACGCCGCTTGGGCGGCGAGACGCGTCGGCCTCCTCGCCGGTGACGCGCCCGGCGCCCCGGTGGCGCTCGGCGCGGCCGGGGGACGGGGAACGGCACCCGGAGACGGCCCGGCGTGAGCCACGTCCTCGTCACGAACGACTTCCCTCCGAAGGTCGGCGGCATCCAGGTGTACCTGTGGGAGCTGTGGCGCCGCCTCGACCCCGACACCTTCACCGTCCTCACCGCGTCGTCGCATCCGGATGCCCCGGCGTTCGACCGCCGGTGCACCGAGGCGGGCATTCGGGTCGAACGGGTGGCCCAACGCGTCCTCTTGCCCACGCCCGGGCTCGCCCGGCGCGTCCGCGAGACGGTCCGGCGCACCGGCGCGTCGCTCGTCGTGCTCGACCCGGCGCTCCCCCTCGGAGCGCTCGGGCCGTCCCTCGGGACCCCCTATGCGCTGGTGCTCCACGGCGCCGAGGTGACCGTGCCGGGCCGACTGCCGTTCACCCGCGAGCTGCTCGCCCGGACGCTGCGGCAGAGTGCCCTGCTGGTCTCAGCCGGGGGCTACCCGCACGACGAGGCGACCCGGGCCGTCGCAGGCGGCCCGCTTCCGCCGGTGACCGTCGTCCCGCCGGGGGTCGACCTCGACCGGTTCCGGCCCCTCGGGTCCGCCGAGCGGGACGAGGTGCGGGCCCGCTTCGGCCTGCCCGTCGAGGCACCGCTCGTCGTCGGGGTGAGCCGGCTCGTGCCGCGCAAGGGCTTCGACGTGCTCGTCGACGCCGCCGTGCAGCTGCGGCCCGCCTTCCCCGACCTCGTCGTGGTGGTCGCCGGACGGGGACGCGACGAGGGCCGGCTCGCCGCCAAGGTCGACGAGCTGGGCGCCCCGGTCCGCCTGGTCGGCCCCGTGTCCGACGACGACCTGCCCGCCCTGGTCGGCGCCGCCGACGTCTTCTGCGTGCCGTGTCGAAACCGGTGGGGCGGCCTCGAGCAGGAGGGCTTCGGCATCGTCTTCCTCGAGGCCGCTGCTGCCGGGGTCCCCCAGGTGGCGGGGGCCTCCGGGGGGACGCCGGAGGCCGTGGCCGACGGGCAGACGGGGATCGTCGTCACCCGCCCGAGGGACAGCCGGTCGCTCGCCGCCGCCCTCGCGCAGCTGCTCGGCGACGCCGGCCTGCGGGCCGCGTACGGAGCCGCCGCACGGGCCAGGGCGGAGGAGTTCTTCGACTACGACCGGCTCGCACCTAGGCTGGCCGCGGCACTCGCTGCCGTGGGAGGCTGACCGGCCGTGGCGGTGCTGGTGCCCTGTCCGATCGACGAGGAGGGTTGAACGTGGCGGACCGAGCCACCGAGCGCATGACCATGGCGGCACCGCCCGAGCGGTGCTTCGCCGTGAGCAGCGACATCGACGCCTACCCCGAGTGGGCAGGTGACATCAAGGAGGTCGACGTCCGCGAACGCGACGCCGAGGGTCGACCGACCCTCGTCACGTTCCGCGCTGCCGCGTTCGGCAGGTCGACCAGCTACACCCTCGCCTACGACTACACCCAGGCCCCCAAGGTCCTCTCGTGGGTCCAGACCGAGGGAGACATCACCGCCAAGCTCGACGGCAGCTACGTCTTCGAGCCGGCTCCGGGAGGAGGGTGCGAGGTCACCTACCACCTCGAAGCCGAGATGAAAGTCCCCCTCCCCAGCTTCATCAAGCTTCGGGCCCAGAGCCGCATCATGTCGATCGCGCTGCGCGACCTGAAGGCCCGGGTCGAAGCGCATCCGTGAGGGTCCACGTGCACCCGTGAGGGTCGGCGTCACCCTCCCGCACTTCGAGCCGACCGCACGACCGGCCCTCGAGGCTGCTCGGCGGGCCGAGGGTCTGGGCCTCGACGGCGTGTTCTGCTTCGACCACCTCTGGCCGATGGGCCAGCCCGGCCGTCCCGCCATCGCGCCGCTGCCCCTGCTGGCGGCCGTCGCCGCCTCGACGTCGAGGGTGGTCGTGGGCACGCTCGTGGCCCGGGTCGGCCTGGTGGACGACGACGTGCTTGTCGCCTCGCTGCGGAGCCTCGATCGCATCGCCGAAGGCCGGTGCGTCGCCGGCGTCGGCACGGGTGACGCCCTCAGCCGCGCCGAGAACGAGGCGTTCGGCATCCCCTTCGAGCCGGCTGCCCGCCGCCGCGAGCGCCTTGCCGCTGTGGCCGGGTCGCTCGTCGCCGCGGGGACGACGGTGTGGCTGGGCGGCGGCGCTCCTCCGGTGGCCGCCCTGGGACGCTCGCTGCCGGCGCCGCTCAACCTCTGGGGTGCCGACGCTGCCGGCGTGGCCGCCGCGCGAGCGGGGGGAAACACCGTGACCTGGGGCGGCGTCGTCCCGACTGATGTCGACGGGGCCACCGACCACCTGGCGAGCCTGGCCGCGGCGGGGGCCGACTGGGCCGTGTGCGCCTGGCCGCCCTCCCTCGAGGTCGTCGCACGAGCTGCCCGGGCTGTGGCCGGTGCCCGCCCGGCGGTCCCGCCCGGCTGAGGCATGGGGTCGTAGCGCCCGGTCGGACCGGCGCGGCCTCGGGCGGGCGTCCGGGGGGCCTCGGCGGCAGCGGTAGCCTGTGCCGATGGAGTTTCGGCGCATCAACGGTCTCCCGCCCTACGTCTTCGCCACGATCAACGACCTGAAGGCATCGGCCCGGCGGGAGGGGCGCGACGTGATCGACCTGGGGTTCGGCAACCCCGACCTGCCCTCGCCCGATGTCGCCGTCGAGAAGCTCGCCGAGGCCGTCCACAACCCCCGCAACCACCGGTACTCCGCCAGCCGGGGGATCCCGAAGATCCGCCAGGCCATCTCCGACCTCTACCTGCGGAAGTTCGGCGTCGCCATCGACCCCGACCTCGAGGTGGTCACCACCATCGGGGCGAAGGAGGGCCTCTCGCACCTGATGTGGGTGCTGGTGGGCCCGGGCGACACGGCGCTCGTGCCCTCGCCGTCGTACCCGATCCACATCTACGCTCCGCTGTTCGCGGGTGCCGACGTCCGCCACGTCCGCCTCGACGGCCCGGGTGAGGACGCCGACGGCCAAAGCCCCGGCGCCGCCTTCTTCGACAACCTGATGGAAGCCTGGGAGTCGGCGTGGCCCAAGCCGCGGGTGATCGTCCTGTCCTTCCCGCACAATCCGACGACCGAGTGCGTGGACCTCGAGTGGATGACCCGGATCGTCGCCTTCGCCAAGGAGCACGACATCGTGCTCGTGCACGACTTCGCCTACGCCGACATCGCCTTCGACGGCTACACGCCGCCGTCGATCCTGCAGGTGCCGGGAGCAAAGGACGTGGCCGTCGAGCTCTACACGCTGACCAAGTCGTTCTCGATGGCCGGGTGGCGGGTCGGGTTCATGGTGGGCAACGCCACCATCGTCCAGGCGCTCACCAAGCTGAAGAGCTATCTCGACTACGGCACGTTCCAGCCGATCCAGATCGCCGCCATCGTCGCCATGAACGAGGCGCCGGACTACCCGAAGGCCGTCAACGAGTGCTACCAGGCGCGCCGCGACGCCCTCTGCGACGGGCTCAACCGCATCGGCTGGGAGATCTCACCGCCCCGGGGGACGATGTTCGTGTGGGCGCCGATCCCCGAGCCCTATCGCGAGATGGGCTCGCTCGAGTTCGCCAAGTTCTTGGTGAACGAGGCGAACGTGGCGACGAGCCCGGGCGTGGGCTTCGGGCCCGGCGGCGACGGCCACGTGCGCTTCGCCCTCATCGAGAACGAGAAGCGCATCGGCCAGGGTGTCCGTAGCCTCCGGCGCGCCCTCACCCGCCTCACCCCGGCCTGACGGGCACGCCGGGCCGGGCATCCGGTCAGGGTGTGTACGGCCGGCCGTCGAGGGTGACGTCGTCGACGACCGAGAGCGTCCCGGGAGGGACGTGCGCCTCGTAGACGCCCGTTGCCCCCGGGGTGGCGTCGGCCAGCCCGGCCAGCGAGATGGTCCCGCCCTGCCCTGGGGTGCCGAACGGTGGAGGGTCGGGGGTCCCCAGCTCGGTCCCCTTTTCGACCTCGAACTGCAGCGACGTGCCGACGATGCGGGCGCACACCCGCAGCGGGTAGGTGGGCGTCGGCACCTCGCCGAGGTAGGAGCCGAGGTCGACGCCGCTGTTGGGGATCACCGTGAAGCCGTTCGGGACTGCCGAGTTGAAATCGATCCCGACGAAATCCCAGAAGCCCGCCATCCAGATGTTCCGCTCGAGCACGATCGCGGTCGTGCTCCGGGGCGTGAGCCGGTACTGGCACGCGGCAAGCGTGAGGGGGAGCACGACCACTGCAGCGGCGACGGGGGCCCGGCGCCGCCTCCTCGCCCCCGTCGCCGACCTGACCGCGCCCGCCCTGTGCCGTCTACGCCTCGACGTCCGTCCCTCGCTGCCGTCCGTGGCTCGTCCTCAGCTGCGCTGCCCGTGCCCAATTCCCTTTCGCCCGTCATCGGCATCCGGGCTGACGGGGTTGAGGGACCCGCATGCGACCCCCCTGCCGCGTCCGTGCGGTCACCGCGCGGAGGGACCGGTTGCGCTCAGGTCCGCCGGTGCTCCGTCCCGGACGCGCCGAGATCGTCGGCGACGGCCCGCCTGGCCGCTCCGCCCGATGCGAGGAACCCGCTGCGGCAGAAGGCGATCGCCGCCTCGGCCACCCGGTCGGCGTCCTCCCCCCGCTCGAGCACGAGGGAGCGGGCGAGGTGCGCCGAGACGCCGAGCACGGCGGTGGCCAGCACCACGGGGTCTTCGCGCCGCAGGAGCCCTGCGGTCACCCCGGCGGCGACGTGGGGCAGCGCGTCGGCGACGGCCTGCTCCTCGCCCGCCCGGATGAGGGGGGCGAAGCGCTCCTCCGTGCGTGCGAACTCGAGCACGGCGAAGAGGTGCCGGTGGTCGCTCAGCCACCGGATCGAGGCGCGCACCCCTTGCTCGATCCGCCGCACCGGGTCGTGCTCGTCGGCGATCGCCTCGCGCTGGGCCAGGCGCATGCCGTGCTGGGCGTCGGCGAGGATCTGGCGAAGCAGCTCGTCCTTCGAGTCGAAGTACCAGTAGAAGACGCCCTTGCCCACCCCTAGGCGCTCGACGATGGCCGTCACCGAGGTGGTGTGGTAGCCCTCCGTGGCGAACATCCGGGCGGCGACGTCGAGCAGCTCCCTGCGGCGCTGTGCCCCCCGCGCGGTGAGTCGGCGTGCCATGGCCGCAGGAGGCTACCGCGACAACCGGTGCGCCGGCGTGCTGCCGGCGGTACCGTGAACCGTGGCCTACTGGGTGTTGAAGGCGGTCCTGACCCCGGTGCTCCTCCTCCTGTGGCGGGTGCGGGTCGAGGGGCGTGAGCACGTGCCCCGGCGGGGTGCCGCCGTGCTCGCCGCCAACCACCAGTCGTTCTGCGACTCGTTCTTCATCCCGCTCGTGATCGCTCGCCGGGTCACCTTCGTCGCCAAGGCGGAGTACTTCGACTCGTGGCGCACCGCGTGGTTCTTCCGGGCGGCCGGCCAGATCCCCATCCGCCGCGACGACGGCGACGCGTCACAGCGCGCCCTCGACACGGCGACCGGCGTGCTGGCGCGCGGGAAGCTGCTCGGCATCTACCCGGAAGGCACCCGCGCCCCCGACGGTCGCCTCTACCGGGGCCGGACCGGGGCGGCGCGCCTCGCAGTGGCGACGGGCGCGCCCGTCGTGCCGGTGGCCCTGGTGGGCACGCGGTCCATCCAGCCGCCCGGCCGGCGCCTCATGCGCCCTTTCCACACGGTCACGGTGCGCTTCGGTCCGCCGCTCGTCGCCGAGCCCGCCGACGGCGCCGATCCGATGGCCCTGCGGGCCTTCACCGAGCGGTTGATGGCCGCCATCGCCGAGCTGTCGGGGCAGGAGCGTGTCGACGTCTACGCCAGCGAGGCGCGCGGCCGCCTGGCGGCGCCGGCCGTCGCCGGGACGGACGTGTCGTGAGCACGAACTGCCGGTGCGAACCCTCGGCGGCATGGCGAGACGAACCTTCACGCGGACGAAACCGGCCGTTCACGCGGGCTTCGTACGCTTGGCGGATGACAGCAGGGCGGAAGGTCGGGACGTGACCGTCGAAGCCCGGCACGCCCGCCTCCTTCGGTGGGCTCGCGGCGGCCTGGCGGCGGCCTGGAACGGCGCGGGTCGGCCCCGTGCCTGACGTGCTGGTGCGCGTGGTGCTGCCCGACCGTCCCGGGGCGCTCGGCGCAGTGGCGAGCCGGATCGGCTCGGTGGGAGGGGACGTCGTCTCCATCGACATCCTCGAGCGGTCAGATGGCGCCGTCGTCGACGAGCTCGGGGTCGTCCTGGCCGACGAGGCGCTCGTCGAGCTCATGACCGGCGAGATCCTCGAGGTCGACGGGGCGGCGGTCGAGGCCGTGCGACGGGTGGCGAGCGCAGCGGTGGACCCCCGGGCCGAGCTGCTCGCCGTGGCCATCGGCATCTTCCACCAGGCGAGCGCCGACGACGTCCTGGTGTTCCTCGTAGACCGGGTCCGGGCTCGTTTCGGGGCCGACCACGTCGCCATCGTGCCCCGTCCGAAGGGGCGTGATGCCCCGGACCGGACCGGGCGGGCGGTGGACGCGCCGCCTGGCACGTCGGTGACGGGAGGCCTCCCACCGCGCCTCGACGCCGGCG
>JAJZJT010000348.1 GCA_021809995.1 Actinomycetes bacterium | reverse complement strand
CGCAGGCCTCGAGCGCCCGCTTGGCGTCGAGCATGCCGACGCCGGTCGACTGGCGCAGGGTCTGGACGTCCTTCGCACCGAACGCAGCCATCGTCACGCCTCCTCGGTCGTCGCAGCGGCCGGCTCCGGAGCCGACGGGGCAGCCGGCTCGGGGGCAGCAGCCGACGGGGCAGCCGGCTCGGCAGCAGCAGCCGACGGGGCAGCCGGCTCGGGGGCAGCAGCCGACGGGGCCGCCGGCTCGGGGGCAGCAGCCGGACCGCTGCCCGACCCCTTGCGGCGCTGGTCGGCGATGTAGCGACCCTCGACGACCGCATCGGCGATCACCCGGCACAGGAGCGCTCCCGAGCGGATGGCGTCGTCGTTCCCCGGGATGACATGGGTGATCACATCCGGGTCGCAGTTCGTGTCCACGACCGCCACCACCGGGAGCCCGAGCTTGTTGGCCTCGGTGACGGCGATGTGCTCCTTCTTCGTGTCGATGACGAAGATGGCCTCCGGCAGCCTGTCGAGGTTCCGGATGCCGCCCAGGTTGCGCTGGAGCTTCTCGAGCTCGCGGGTGTGGCGCAGTGCCTCCTTCTTCGGCATGGCCTCGAAGTCCCCGGCGCGCTGCATGGCCTCGAACTCCTGCATCCGCTTGACCCGCGTCGACACCGTCTGGAAGTTCGTCAGCATCCCGCCCAGCCAGCGTTCGTTGACGTAGGGCATCCCGCAGGCCTCGGCGTAGGCGGCGACGGGTCCCTGGGTCTGCTTCTTCGTCCCGACGAAGAGCACCGTGCCCCCCTCGGCCACCAGGTCGCGGACGTACGTGTACGCCTCCTCGATGCCCCGCATCGTCTGGTGGAGGTCGATCAGGTAGATGCCGTTGCGCTCGCCGAGGATGAAGCGCCGCATCTTCGGGTTCCACCGCCGCGTCTGGTGCCCGAAGTGGACACCGGCGTTGAGCAGCTCTTTCATCGTGACGACGGCCATGGTGGTCCTTTCGACGGTTGGTCCTCCCCGGACGTCGCACCCTGGCGAGCAGGGCGACCGTGGACGCGTCCGGGTGTGTCGTGTCGGCAACGGGTGGCGCCCCGGCTCCCACCGGGGCGGGACGAGTGTAGTGGAGCCGGGCGCGCCGGCTCCACTCGCCGGACCGGACGGGCGGTGCCGCCCGATCCGCTCAGCGGGACGCCGTCGAGGCGACCCGGCGCCCGGCGGGCGCCTTGGCCCGGGCGGCCGGTTGGACGGCGTCACGCTCGGTCCGGTCGCCGAGCTTGGCCCGGAGCTGGAGCACGGCCTTCGTGTGGATCTGGCAGACCCGGCTCTCGGTGACCCCGAGGACCTGCCCGATCTCCGCCAGGGTCAGGCCTTCGTAGTAGTAGAGGGTGAGGACCGTCTTCTCGCGCTCGCCCATCTGGGCGATGGCGTGCACCAGCGCCTCCTTGGTCTCCTTCACCTCGAAGGTGGCCATCGGGCCGGCCCCGGTGTCCGGCAGGTTGTCGCCGAGCGTGGAGCGGTCCGAGCGGTCTCCGCCGCGGAAGACCTCGTCGAGGGCGACGACGCCGACGAAGGAGATCTGCCGGAGCACGTTCTGGAACTCCGCGTCCGTCATGTCGAGGTCGGCAGCCACCTCGGCATCGGTCGGGGTCCGGTGCAAGGTGGCCTCGAGCTTGGCGTACGACTGCTCCACGGAGCGGGCCTTGGCCCGGACCGAACGCGGCACCCAGTCGATCGAGCGCAGCTCGTCGATGATCGCCCCCTTGATGCGGGGAATGGCGTACGTCTCGAACTTGACGTTGCGGACCGGGTCGAACCGCTCGATGGCGTCGATCAGCCCGATGATCCCATAGCTCGCGAGGTCCGACTCGTCGACGTGGCGAGGCAGGCCCACCGAGACGCGACCGGCCACGTACTTCACGACTGGTGCATAGTGGACGATGAGCTGGTCACGCAGCGCCCGCTCGCCGGTCTGCTTGTACTCGGCCCACAGCCGATCGATTCCCTGGCCAGCTGTGTCGTCTTGCGCAGGCACGTGATCCCCTTATGCCCGTGGATGGGTTTCCCCGTACACGGCGAGCAGTCGCTCCTTGCTGACATGAGTGTAGACCTGGGTCGTCCGCAAGCTGGCATGTCCCAGCAGCTCCTGCACCACCCGGAGGTCCGCGCCACCGTCGAGCAGGTGCGTTGCGAACGTGTGACGGAGCGCGTGCGGGTGCGTCGGCACCGGGGAGCGACGGTCGAGGATGCGCCGGACGTCACGAGGACCGAGCCGGTGGCTGCGCTGGTTGACGAAGAGCGCGCCCGGCGGTGTGCCGGGGCCCACGAGGCGGTCGCGGGGGCCGTCGAGCCATGACGCCACGGCTGCGGCGCACCGTTCGTTCATGACCACCGTGCGCTGCTTGTCACCCTTGCCGACCACGGAGAGCAGGCGGGCCCCCAGGTCGACGTCGGCGCAGTCGAGGGCGCACAGCTCGGCCACCCGCAGCCCCGACCCGTAGAGGAGCTCGAGCACGGCGTCGTCCCGCCGGTCGCGATCGCGTGCGGCGCGGGCCCGCCGCGCCGGCTCCGGGCCGGCTGGCGCTCCGGGAGCCCGGG
>JAJZJT010000347.1 GCA_021809995.1 Actinomycetes bacterium | reverse complement strand
CCGGAACGTGGGCGCGAAGAGCAGTCCCTGGACCCGCTGCGCCTCGGCCTCGTCGGAGAGGGCCACGACACTGGCGGTCGGCTGGCCCTCTGCCACCTCGCTTGCCAGGTTCGGTCCGGTCAGGACGCCCACGGGCCGCCCCGGCAACGCCTGCGCCACCAGCTCGGTCATGCGCAGGTGGGTCCCCTGCTCGAGCCCCTTGGTCAGGCTGACGACGGGGACGTCGGGGCCGACGTAGGGCGCCACGGCGTCGAGCACGTGGCGGAAGCCGTGCGAGGGGACGGCCATCAGGACGACGGTGGCCCCGGACACCGCCTCGCCCACGTCGGTCGTCGCCCGGAGCGCCTCGGGAAGCGGTACGCCCGGGAGGTAGCCGGGGTTCTCGTGCCGGCCGTTGACGGCCTCGGCGACCGCATGATGGCGGGCCCAGAGGACGGTCGGCGCGTGTGCCACGGCCAGCGTGGCCGCGGTCGTCCCCCACGACCCGGCTCCGACGACCGCCACCTGTTCGGGCACGGGATCACCCTAGGCGCGGGACCGGCCGGACGCGGGCCCGGGCCGAGGAGGTCCCGGCCCTACACTGGGGCCGTGGTCGCACCCGATCCTCCGCGCCACGCAGCCGTCCCGCTGGCGATCGGCGCGACCGCAGTGCTCGTCCCGGTCAAGGCGTTCGCCGAGGCCAAGCGGCGCCTGCACCCGGCGCTCGGAACGGCCGAGCGCGCCGAACTGGCACGAGCGATGACCGAACGGGTCCTGCAGGCCTGCGGGCCGCTGCCGGTCGCCGTCGTGTGCGACGACCCCGCCGTCGCCGAGTGGTCCCGCCAGCGCGGCGCCCTGGTGGTCTGGGAGCCGGGGCGGGGGCTGAACGGTGCCGTGGAGGCCGGCGTCGACCACCTCGCGCGCTCCGGCGTGGAAAGGGTCACCGTCGCCCACGCGGACCTGCCCCGGGCCGAGCGGCTCTGGGACGTCGACCCCGGCGACGGCGTCGTGCTCGTGCCCGACCGGTTCGGGAACGGGACCAACGTGCTCGCCGTGCCGACGGACGCCGGGTTCCGCTTCTCGTACGGTCCCGGCTCGTTCGCCCGGCACCACGCCGAAGCCTGTCGGCTCGGGCTGCCGGTCCGCATCCTCGAGCGGCCGGACCTCGCCTGGGACGTCGACGAGCCCGCCGACGTCGTGCCCGTCGGCGACCGCGGTCCGGTCCCGCCCGCTCCCCGAGCCCTCGCGCGATGACCGCCACCGGGACCGACCAGGCCACCGGGTCGCCACCACCGAGCGGGCTCCCCGTGGGCGACCTGCTCGCCTCCGGGCCCGTCACGTCCGGCGACGAAGTCCCCCGGCGCGTGCTCGCCGTCGGGGCCCATCCCGATGACGTCGAGTTCGGGTGCGGGGCCACCCTCGCTCGGTGGGCCGCCCACGGGTGCCACCTCGACCTCCTCGTGCTCACCGACGGCTCGAAGGGGACCTGGGACCCCGACGCCGACCCGGCAGCGCTCGCCGCAGCCCGGACCTCAGAGTGCGACGCGGCGGCCGCCGTCCTGGCCGGCTCGTCGAGCGCGTCGGTGGCCCACCTCGGCGCCGTCGACGGGGAGCTCGAGGACTCGCTTGCCGCCCGTGCAGAGGTGTGCCGGGTGGTGCGCGCCGTCCGACCCGACGTGGTGCTCGTCCACGACCCTTGGCGGCGCTACCGGCTGCACCCGGACCACCGGGTGGCGGGCTTCCTCACCCTCGGCGCCGTCGTCGCCGCCCGCGACCCCCACTTCTTCCCGGACCAGGGGCTCGCGCCCCACCGGCCCAGTCGCCTCTACCTCTACGAGCCGGACCTTCCCAACCACGTCGAGGACGCGTCCGGCTACATCGACGCGAAGGTCGACGCGCTGTGGTGCCACGCCAGCCAGCACCGTTCGACGATGGGTGTGGAGACCGACGGCGACCCTGTGGACGACGACGCAGCCCGGTCGTCCTTCGCCGCCAAGGTCACCGCTCAGTTGGCTTCCCATGGAGCGCTCGCGGGTCTGGCGAGCGGCGAGGCCTTCCACCGCATCGACGCCGTCTGACGCGACGAGGGAGCGGTGCACCGCTCTCGCAGGACGGGACCCGGGGCCGGGACCGGGCCCAGCCACACGGCGCGGGACGGCGCGGCGCAAGAGACGAGCGAAGTGTCAGGGGGCAGGGCGAACGCCCTGCCCCCTGTGCACGTACACGTACGACCCACCCATGGTCCCCTCCGGCGGGTCTGCCGAGGCGACCACCACCGGGTCAGCGGCTGGCCCGCGCCACCGCCTTCTTCGCGGCCGCCTTCTTCGCCGTGGTCGCCCGGGCGGGGGCCTTGCGGGCCACCGTCTTCGTCGCGGCGGTCTTCTTCGCCGCCGCCTTCTTCGCGGTGGTCGCCCGGGCGGGGGCCTTGCGGGCCACCGTCTTCGCCGCGGCGGTCTTCGTCGCGGCGGTCTTCTTCACAGCGGCCTTCTTCGCCGTGGTCGCCCGGGCGGGGGCCTTGCGGGCCACCGTCTTCGTCGCGGCGGTCTTCTTCACAGCGGCCTTCTTCGCAGTGGTCGCCCGGGCGGGGGCCTTGCGGGCC
>JAJZJT010000346.1 GCA_021809995.1 Actinomycetes bacterium | reverse complement strand
CGGACAGTCGAGCGCGCCGCGTTCGGTGGCGAGGTGCCCCGTCCCGACGAGGTGGCGGCCGCCACGGCCGCAGCCCGCTCGGCACGCCGGGGTGCCCGGCAGGCGCTCAGCCGCGGGCGAGGGCGAGGGCTTCGTCGAAGGAGGCCCCGCCCGCGACGAGGGGGCGGAACTGCATGAGCTGGCGGGGACGGCTGAGGCCGAGGGCCGCGCTGACGCGGTCCCCCCGGCGGTAGAGAGCGACGAAGCGCCGGTCGTCGACCGACCCGTCCACCACGACGGGCTCGTCGTTCGGGTCGGGGCGACCCACGACCTGGATCTTCGTCCCGTACTGGTCGGACCAGAAGAACGGCACGGGCTCGTAGGGCTCGGCCGCGGCCGACCCCACGACGAGGTTCCGCCCGGCGAGCACACCGCCCTCAGCGGCGTTCGTCCAGTGCTCGATGCGGACCTCGCCCCCGGCCGACGCGAGCGGCCACCGGGCCACGTCGCCGGCGGCGACCACGCCGGGGGCGGCGAAGAGCCGGCTCGTCACCCGGACACCGTCGGCGACCTCGAGGCCCGAGCCCTCCAGCCATCCCGTGGCAGGCGTGACGCCGATGCCGACGACCACGACGTCGGCATCCAGGGTGGACCCGTCGGCGAGGCGGACGACCACCGGCGAGACGCCGGCGCTGCGCCCCGCCGGGCCCGCGCCCGAACGCTCGGCGAGGAGGATGCGGTCGACGCCGACCCCCGTGCGCAGGTCGACCCCGGCGTCGGTGTGCAGGCCGGCGCACGCCTGCCCCATCTCCACGCCGAGGGCACCGGCGAGCGGCGTCGGCAGCGCCTCGACGACAGTCACCCGCGCTCCGAGGGCGTGCGCCGTCGAGGCCACCTCGGACCCGATGAACCCGCTGCCGACCACCACGACCCGACAGCCCGTCCCAGCGGCGTCGAGGTCGCGCCGGACAGCCAGGCAGTCGTCGAGGGTACGCAGGACGTGGACGGCGGCGAAGCCCTCGGTGCCCGGGAGCCGTCGCGGCAAGGCACCCGTGGCCACCACGAGGCCGTCGAAGGCGCAGCGGCGCCCGTCGTCGAGCTCCACGACCCGGCCGTCGAGGTCGAGGGCGACGGCCGTGCGCCCGAGGCGGAGCTCGATGCCGAGCTCGTGCAGGGCCTCGGGGGCGTGGTGCCGGATGCGCTCGACGTCCCAGCTCCCCGCCAGCACCTGCTTGGACAGTGGGGGTCGGTCGTAGGGGTCGTGGCGCTCGTCGCCGACCACCACGACCGGACCACGGTGGCCCCGGCGGCGGACCTCCTCGGCGGCGCGCAGGCCGGCAAGCGAGGCGCCCACCACGAGCACACTGCCCTCGGGGTCGAGCGGCGGGCTGTCGACAGGACCCACCGGCACGGTCTGGACGGGCGCAGGGTGCGCCGGGTGTGCGCGGGACGGTGCCGTGCTCATCGGCCGAACATCGCCATCCACTGCTCGGGGGTGCGCAGGCGGAAGACGTAATTGCGCCGGCGCGTCTCCCCGAGGGGCTGCGAGCGGTCGGGCGAGTACCGGTGCCCCGGGAAGAGCACCGTGTCGTCGGGAACTGCCGCCAAGCGGGTGGTGAGCGAGTCATAGAGCGCCTCGGGGTCGCCGCCGGGCAGGTCGGTCCTGCCGCACCCCTCGAGGAAGAGGGTGTCGCCCGACACGAGGCGCCCCTCGACGAGGAAGCACTGGCTGCCCGGCGTGTGCCCGGGCGTGTGGAGGAGGGTCACCTCGACCGAGCCGACGCGCACGACGTCACCGCTCTCGTGCACGGCCAGCTGGCCTGCGCCCACCCCGGTCACCCGTTCGACCCACGGGGCCTCGGCGGCCTGGACGTGGACGGGCACGTCGACGCGCTCGAGCAGGTGGCCGACACCCTCGACGGGATGCCCCATCAGGTCGCCGCCCACGTGGTCGGGGTGGTAGTGCGTGGCCAGGGCGCCGACGCAGGTCATCTCGTCCGCGGCGAGCAGCCCGAGCAGCTCGTCGACGGCGTACGCCGGGTCGACGAGGACGGCCTCGCCGGTGGCGTCGTCGCCCACCGCGTAGACGAAGTTCACCATCTGGGCAGCGACCGGGTCGGTGGCGGCGAAGTCGCGGCCGGCGAGCAGCTGCCGGAAGTAGAGCGCCATTGCCGCAGCCTATGGGCCGACGTCGGGTGCGGGCACGACCCACGGCGAGACGCCAAGATGTGCCCATGCCCTCGCACTACCTGACCCCGCCCGGCATCCTGCGCCAGTGGGCGGCCGACACCCCGGACGCCCCCGCGCTCACCGAGGGTGACCGCAGGCTCTCCTGGGCCGAGCTGCACGCGCGGGCGAGCGCCGTGGCCACCGCCTTGGCCGCCGAGGGCGTGGGACCGGGCGACCGCGTCGCCCACTACGACCGGAGCTCCATCGCCTACTTCGAAGTCTTCTTCGGCGCCGCACTGCTCGGGGCAGTGAGCGTGGCCGTCAACTGGCGCCTGGCCGCCCCCGAGGTGGCGGCCATCCTCGAGGACGCCGAAGCGCGGGTGGTCTTCGTGGGGCCCGACTACCGAGGCAACGTTCCCGCTCTCGTCGAGGCG
>JAJZJT010000031.1 GCA_021809995.1 Actinomycetes bacterium | reverse complement strand
CGGAGGAGGGAGCGTAAGACCTTTGCAGTCTCGGAAGGCCGCCCCCGGTGAGGCCAGAACCCGCAAGGGAACCCCGAGAAGGGGTGCAGCGTGAGTGCTCACCATTGCTCACTCGGCTGCAACGGCCGCAGGTAGCGTGGCACCGTGGCCACCCAGGGATCGAGCGGGGCGGCGGTCCGGCTGGGTCTGGAGCTGCTCGGCGGACCGGTGCCTGCGTCCTTCGCCGACGTGGCCGCCTGGGCCGAGGCCGCCGAGGGTGGCGGCTTCGACAGCGTCTGGGTCGGCGACGACCCGCGGCCGGGGGAGCCCTTCGAGGCGACCACGCTGCTCGGCGCGTTGGCGATGCGCACGAGCACGCTTCGCCTCGGCACCCTGGTCCCGCCCGGCTCCGGGCGGCCGCCCGGCGCTGCCGCCAAGGTCCTCTCGGGTGTCGACGTGGTGAGCGGTGGGCGGCTGCTCGCCGGCGTCGGTGCCAGTCCGGGTGCTCCGGGGGGTGAAGCCGTCGCCCGGCGCCTGTCCGAAGCGGTCTCCGTGGTGCGCGCTCTCTTCGGGGGCGACGCGGTCACGCTCACGGGCCGCACGTGGCACCTCGACGGGGCCGTGAACCGACCACCACCGCTCCTCGGGAGCACGACGCCCATCGTCGTGGTGGCCGACGGGGAGCTCACCGCCGACCTCGGTCGGCTCGTCGACGTCGTCGTGGTCCGCGGCTCGCCGGGCCGGGTCGCCGAGGTCGCCGAAATATTCGGTGCGGGCGAGCGCGTCAGTCCGGCGGGCGAGCGCGGTGCGAGCGGCCCCGCCGTCGTCTGGCGGGGCCGGGCAGGGCGCGGCCGGGGCAGGGACGTCGTGCGCGCCCCCGGCACGTGGCTCGACCTCGACCGCCCGGACGCCTGCGTCAGTACCCTGCGGGAGCTCGGCGCGTCGGGTGCTGCCGGCGTCATCGTCGCGGTCGACGGCGGCATCGACCGCGGCATCGACCGCGGCATCGTCGGCGCTGGGGCGACTGTGGCCCGGGGAGGCTCGCCCGGGAACGGGCCGGAGCGGCCGGGCGGCTACGGCGACGAGGTGAGGGCTGCGGGCCGCTTCCTCGCGCCGCTCGTCGCCGCCGAGCTCGGCCACGGCACCTGAGCGGGGGCGGTGCGGGAGCCGGTCCCCCGGTGGCCGCCCCAGCGCGGGCCCTGGCCGGTGGTCGAGGGTCAGTCGGCCGGCTGCATCACCACACGGTCGGCGTGGACCGTGTACTTCACGCGTACCTCACCGGGCTGGCGCATCGGGTAGGTGTCGACGCCGAGGTACTTGTGGGCGAGCGCGTCGATGTGCGCGTCGGCCCCCTCTTCGCTGCCCGTCACCGTCCCTCGCACGACCACCACGTTGTAGGGGTCGTCGGGGTCCACCACCGAGACGGCCACCACCGGGTTGCGGGCCAGGTTGACCTCCTTGGCACGCCCCTTGGCCGTGTTGAAGACGAGGTCGTCGCCCTCGAGGTCGATCCACACCGGTGTGAGCTGGGGGTGTCCGTCGGGGTCGACTGTCGCGACGTTGGCGATCACCGGGCGCTCGACGAGGGCCCGTGCCTTCGCGGTCAGGGTCGCTGCCATGGTCCTGTCCTCCCGTTCCGTTGTTGTCCTCGTGACGGCCGCACGGAGCGCCGCCGCGGCAGCTTCCCGGTGTCGTCCGCGCCGCCCGGCGACACCGGGCTCGCCCTGGATCGTACCGGTCGAGGCCCGGGTCGAGGCGGGCGTGCCGGGCGCCGGCCGGCCACGGGCTCGGGTCGGCTCGCTGGTACGGTGCCGCCATGTTGATCGGCGCCCACGTGCGAGCAGGCAAGGGCCTCGTCCCGGCGCTCCGGCACGGGGCCGACATCGGGGCCGATGTCGTCCAGCTGTTCACCCAGAGCCCGCGCCAGTGGAAACCGTCCCAGTACGGGCCGGAGGTCCTCGACGCGTACCGCGCCGCTGCCGCCGAGCACCCCACGGTGCGGGCCACGTTCTGCCACGCCACCTACCTGATCAACCTGGCGAGCCCCGACGTCGCCCTGGCCGAGCGCTCGCGGGAGTGCCTCGACGCCAACCTGGCGACGGCCCAGGGCATCGGAGCGGACGGACTGGTGCTCCATATCGGCAGCCACCGGGGGAGCGGCTTCGAGCAGGCCCTTCCCGCCGTGGTCGACGCACTGGTGGAGGCGCTCGACTCGGTCGGCGGCGACCCGGCGTGCCCGGTCCTCCTCGAGAACGCCGCCGGGGCCGGGGACACGGTGGGGCGGTCGTTCGAGGAGCTCGCCGCGGTGATCGACCGGGCGGGCGGGGACGAGCGGCTCGGCGTCTGCCTCGACACGCAGCACCTATGGGCCTCGGGCGTGGACTTCGCCACGCTGCGGGGCGCCGACGCCGCCGTCGACGCGCTGGCGCGCACCGTGGGCCTCGAGCGGCTGGCGTGCATCCACCTCAACGACTCGAAGGTCCCGCTCGGCGCCAACCGTGACCGTCACGAGAACATCGGCGACGGAAGGATCGGCGTCGACGGGCTGGCCGCGCTCCTGGGGCACCCCGCCCTGGACGGGGTGCCGGCGATCCTCGAGGTTCCCGGGGCCGGGGATGGTCCTCGTCGCGAGGACGTCGACGCTGCACGTGCTACCTGGCGCGCCGGCATCGCCCTGCGGGCTCCGGCCCCCCAGGATCCCCGCCCGACGCCGTGACCACCGGGCTCGGCCCGGGGCGCAGCGGTCACCGGGCTCGGAGCTCGACGCGGGACCCCGCCCGTCGTCGCTGTCCACCTGTCCTGCCCTGAGCTGTCCCCGCACAGGGCCCGCGCCAGCGACGGCGCACACGTGCCGCCCTGGCGATCGTCCTGCAGCCAGTGAGACGAGAAGTCGGGTGCCCTCACAATGCGAATGAGAATCATTCTTGACTAGAGTGGCGGGCGAGTGGTCCGAACGGGCCACGGCCGTCGCCCGCGGCCGGAGCTGCATCGGTGGCCGCGGCCGGCCGGTGGAGGCCAGCCGGTGATGGGAGCGCACGATGGACGGATCGGAGCGACGACGATGGCGAGGGACGCGGTGACGAGCGGGACGAGGGTGGCCGCTGCGGCAGCCGTCGTGCTCGTCGCGCTGGCCGTCGCCGCCTGCGGTGCCCCGCCGGTGACCGGTGGCAACGCGCCGCCGGGCGTGGTCCGCGTGGTGGCCGCCGAGGACTTCTGGGGCAGCATCGCCGCCCAGGTGGGGGGGAGCTCGGCCCACGTGGCCAGCATCATCACCAACCCCGACGTCGACCCGCACGCCTACGAGCCCACGGCCGCCGACGCCCGTGCTGTCGCATCGGCCGGGCTGGTGATCGAGAACGGCATCGGGTACGACCCGTGGATGGCCAAGCTGGTGGCGGCCGACGGCAGCCGGGCGCCGATGGTGCTCGACGTCGGGGCGCTGCTCCACGTGCCGGCGGGCGGCAACCCGCACCGGTGGTACGACCCGGTCGACGTACGCCGGGTGGTCGCGGCCATCGCCGCCGACCTGGCCCGCCTCGACCCCTCGGCGGCCGGGAGCTTCGCTGCCGGCGCGCACCGCTTCGAGTCCGTGGGGCTGGCCCGCTACGACGCACTGGTCGCCGCCATCCGCTCGCGCTATGCCGGGACCCCGGTGGGGGCCTCGGAGTCGATCTTCGCCATGCTGGCACCGGCCCTGGGGCTGCGGCTCGTGACGCCGCCGAGCTTCCTGCGGGCGGTCAGCGAGGGCAGTGAGGTGTCCGCCGCGGACATTCGGACGATCGACCACCAGATCAGGAGCCACGCCATCGCCATCTACGTCCTCAACTCCCAGAACGTCACGCCGGAGGTGCAGGCTCAGCTGGCGCTGGCGCGCGCCGAGCACATCCCGGTCGCCACCATCACCGAGACCCTCGTCCCTGCAGGGGCGACCTACCAGGCGTGGCAGGTCGCCGAGCTCGAGGGGATCGAGGCGGCCCTGGCCCGGGCGGCACGTCGATGAGCGCGCCCACCGAGGTCCCCGTGCCGCCCCTCGGGGACGTCGCGGCCGTGGCGCTGCGCGACGCCGCGGTCCGAGTGGGCGGCCGGACCGTGTGGTCGGGCCTCGACCTCGAGATCCCTCGCGGCGAGTTCGCCGCCATCCTCGGACCGAACGGGGTGGGAAAGTCGACGCTCGTCCGGGTGGTGCTCGGCATGCAGCCGCTCGCTGCCGGCACGGTGTCCGTCTTCGGCCGTCCTCCCGGCCGGGGCGGCCGCGACATCGGCTACCTGCCCCAACGCCGCAGCTTTGACGCATCGCTCCGCGTGCGAGGGCTCGACGTGGTGCGCTTCGGGCTCGACGGTGACCGGTGGGGCGTCCCGTTGCCGGGGGCAGCCCGTTGGTCGGCACGGCGCCGCCAGGAGCGTGCTCGGATCGCCGAGGTCGTGGAGCTCGTTGGCGCCTCCGCGTTCGCCGACCGACCGATCGGGCAGCTCTCGGGCGGGGAGCAGCAGCGACTGCTCGTGGCCCAGGCGCTCGTTAGGCGCCCACGCCTGCTCGTCCTCGACGAGCCGCTCGACAGCCTCGACCTGCCCAACCAGGCGGCCGTCGCCTCGCTCGTCGCCCGGATCAGCCGCGAGTTCGGCGTTACCGTCCTCATCGTGGCGCACGACGTCAACCCGATCCTCTCCTCGCTCGACCGGGTCGTCTACCTCGCCCCCGGAGGCGCGGTGAGCGGTCCCCCGGACGACGTCATCACCTCGAAGACGCTGACCGCCCTGTACCGCACGCCCGTCGAGGTGCTGCGCGCCTCGGACGGCCGCCTGGTCGTGGTCGGTCAGCCCGACGCGCCGGCGTGGCACCACGACCGCCACACCGGCGAGGTCCGGTGACGGCGCGGTGACCGCCGTCGTCGCGGCCTCCGGGGGCACCGGGGGTGGGCTGCTCGCCTACCACTTCATGGTCAACGCCTACGAGGCGGGCACCGTCGTCGCTGTGGTGGCGGGCCTCGTCGGGTGGTTCATGGTGGTGCGCCGCCAGAGCTTCGTCGGTCACACGCTCGCCGTCGTGTCGTTCCCCGGTGCCGCTGCCGCCGTCTGGCTGGGCGTCGACGTGACGGTCGGCTACTTCGCGGCCACGCTCCTCGCTGCCGCCGTGATCGCGGCGGTGCCGCGGGCCGCGGCCGGCCGGTCGAGCCCTGAGGAGCCGGCGGTCACCGGGACGGTGCAGGCGTTCGCCCTGGCCGCCGGTGTGCTCTTCCTCAACCTCTACGGCGGCTTCCTGACAGGGGTGACCGGGCTGCTCTTCGGCACGTTCCTCGGCGTCTCCGACGGCCAGGTCCGCACGCTGGCCGCCGTGGCCGCGGTCGTGGTCGTGGCGCTCGCGGTCGTGGGTCGTCCCCTCCTCTTCGCCAGCGTCGACCCCGACGTGGCCCAAGCCCGCAACGTCGGGGTCCGGGCGCTCTCGGTCGTGTTCCTCGTCCTGCTCGGCGCCACGACCGCCGAGGTGAGCCAGATCACCGGGGCGCTGCTCGTGTTCGCCCTCCTCGTGATGCCGGCCGCCGCCGCCCAGCAGCTGACCGCCCGGCCGGTGGCGGCCCTCGCGGTGTCGACAGGGCTGGCCGTGGTCGTCACGTGGGCGGCCCTCGCCGTCTCGTACTACTCCACCGTGCCGGTCGGCTTCTCGGTCACCACCTTCGGCTTCCTCGCCTACGTGGGTGCGGCGGCCTGGCACGGGCTCCGCACGTGGTCCGGCGCCCGTTCCGGTGCCGGCGCCCGGGCGCGTCCCCCCCAAGCGGTGGCGCCGTGATCGCCGCGCTGTCGTCCCTCGGCCAGTTGGTCACCGCCGGGTACGGGCGGGACGCCCTCCTCGCCGGCACCGGCATCGCGCTGGCCGCCGGCCTGGTGGGCTACGTCGTCGTCCTGCGCGGCCAGGTGTTCGCTGGGGACGCCCTGTCGCACGTGGCCTTCACCGGGGCGCTCGGGGCGCTCGCCTTCGGGGTCGACCTCCGCGCCGGGCTCTACGGCGCGTGCGTGGCGTTCGCCCTTCTCGCCGCCGTCCTGGGCGGGCGCGCCCGCGGCGACGACACCGCGGTGGGCAGCGTGCTCGCCTGGGTGCTGGGGCTCGGGGCGCTCTTCCTCTCCCTGTACACGACTCGCTACAGCGGGGGCGCAGGGGGCGCCGGCAACGCCGGCGTGACGGTGCTCTTCGGGTCGATCTTCGGGCTGAGCACCTCCGGCGCCCTCGTCGACGCCGTCCTCGGGATCGCCGCCGGCGCCGTCGTGGTGGCGATCGCCCGACCGCTCCTCTTTGCCACCCTCGACGAGGCCGTGGCATCGGCCCGGGGGGTGCCCACCCGGGCCCTGGGCGCCGTCTTCCTGGTGGTCCTCGGGGTCACCGCCGGAGACGCCACGCAGGCGGTCGGGGCGCTCCTGCTCCTCGGGCTCCTGGCCGCTCCGGCCGGCGCCGCGTTGCACCTCACGAGCCGGCCGTACGCGGGGCTCGCCGTCGCCGCGGTCACGGCTGTCGTCTCGCTCTGGGTGGGCTTGGCCGTCGCCGTGGTGGCACCGAGCATCCCCCCGAGCTTCTCGATCCTCGCCGCCGCCACCCTCGCCTACGGCGTGGCGGCCGCCTGGTCCCACCGGCCGGGGAACCGCTCGTCCAGGCCGGTAGGGGAGCCGCGCCGGCCCACGGCGCCGGTGGGGCGGGGGTAGGGGCACGTCGTGGTCCCACCGGCCCTCCACGACGTGGCGTCGGACCGCCTGGCCGCCTGCGACCAGCGCTACACGCCGCTGCGGCGCGCCCTGGTCACCACGTTGGCCGACGCCGGCCGTCCGCTCACGGTGCCCGAGCTGCTCGGGGCGATCCCGCACCTCGCCCTCTCGAGCGCGTACCGCAACGTCGCCGCCCTGGTCGACGCCGGGGTGGTGCGCCGGGTCGTCGGTACCGACGAACGGGCCCGCTTCGAGCTCGCCGAGGCGCTGTCGTCCCATCACCACCACCTGACGTGCGAACGGTGCGGCGCGGTCGAGGACGTGGCCCCGTCGTCCCGTCTCGAGCGGGCCGTCGCCGACGCGGCGCGTGTGGCCGCCGGGGAGCTGGGCTACGTGGTCCGCGCCCATCGGCTCGACCTGGTGGGGGTGTGCCCGCGTTGCGCCCGGGCCGGCGGGGGGAACCCGGGTGAGGGGGTAGGGTCGGCGCCGTAGGCAGCGCCCCGTGCCGGTGGGCACGCGGGGAGGGCCCGATCGAGAGGAGCCGGCCATGGCGAGCGCCACGCGCACCGAGACCGACAGCATGGGGTCCATCGAGGTCCCTGCCGACCGCTACTACGGGGCCCAGACGGCCCGCTCGCTGCACCACTTCCCGATCGGGTCGGACACGATGCCCCCGTCGCTCATCCGGGCCATCGGCATCCTGAAGGAGGCGTCGGCGCGGGTCAACGCCGACCTCGACAAGCTCCCGCCCGACAAGGCGGAGCTCATCGTCCAGGCGGCCCGTGAGGTCGCCGCGGGGGCACTCGACGACCACTTCCCGCTCAAGATCTGGCAGACGGGCAGTGGCACCCAGACGAACATGAACGCCAACGAGGTGATCGCCAACCGCGCCATCGAGCTGGCCGGCGGAGTGCTCGGCTCCAAGGTCCCGGTCCATCCCAACGACGACGTCAACATGTCGCAGTCGTCCAACGACACGTTCCCGACGGCCATGCACATCGCCGCCGTCCAAGAGCTGAGCCACCGGCTTCTCCCCGCAGTGCGGCGGCTGCGCGACGCGTTGGCCACCAAGTCCGAGGCCTTCGCCGGCATCACCAAGATCGGCCGCACGCACCTCATGGACGCCGTTCCCCTCACCCTCGGCCAGGAGTTCTCCGGCTACGTCGCCCAGCTGGACGCCGACCTGTGCCGGATCGAAGGGTCCCTGCCTGCTCTCTACGAGCTGGCCGCCGGCGGGACGGCCGTGGGCACGGGGCTCAACACGCACCCGGAGTTCGGCGAGCGGGTGGCTGCCGCCATCGCCGAGATCACCGGCCTGCCCTTTGTCACCGCGCCGAACAAGTTCGCCGCCCTGGCCGCCCACGACGCCTTGGTGGCGGCCAGCGGGGCGCTGCGGACGCTGGCGGTGTCCCTCACCAAGATCGCCGACGACCTCCGGTGGCTCGGTTCGGGTCCTCGCAGCGGGCTCGGCGAGCTCCAGCTCCCCGAGAACGAGCCGGGCTCGTCCATCATGCCCGGCAAGGTCAACCCGACCCAGTGCGAGGCCATGATCATGGTCTGCATCCAGGTGATGGGCAACGACGCGGCGGTGGCGATCGCCGGCTCGCGGGGCAACCTCGAGCTCAACGTGTGCAAGCCGGTGATCATCCACAACGTGCTGCACTCGATCACGCTGCTCGCCGGGGCGTGCGGCTCCTTCACCGAGTTCTGCGTCGAGGGGCTCGAGCCCAACGAACCACGGATCCGCCAGCACCTCGACAACTCGCTCATGCTCGTCACCGCCCTCAACCCGCTCATCGGCTACGACAAGGCCGCCCAGGTCGCGAAGAAGGCCCACCACGAGGGCACGACGCTGCGCGAGGCGGCGCTCTCGCTCGGGCTCCTCACCGAGGAGCAGTTCGACAAGGCGGTGCGCCCCGAGTCGATGACCCATCCCTGAGCGGGACGGGCGCCCGGGCCGTGCTGGGGCCGGTCCAGGGGGCGGTCCAGGGGGCGGTCGCTGACGGCTGGGCCGCGCTGACGTCCCTATACTGATGGCTCGTCAGATCCGGGCGGGGGACGCCCGGGCCGGCCGTGCCGTCGGTCACCGCGGGTGCCCACGACGGCGGGCGGCACAAAGGGGGACCGCCATGACCTCGCCTCCGGACGGGATGACCATCGCCCTCACCGACGGCGCCTTCTACGCCGCGGACCCGTACCCGGCGTTCGCCTGGATGCGGGAGCACGCACCGGCCTTCTACGACGAGGCGGCGGGCGTCTGGGGCGTCACCCGCCACGCCGACGTGAAGGCGATCGGCAAGGACCCCGACACCTATTCGAACGCCGGGGGCATCCGTCCCGACAACGGACCGCTGCCGATGATGATCGACACCGACGCTCCCGAGCACGTTCGCCGCCGCCGCCTCGTCGGTGAAGGGTTCACCCCGCGCCAGCTCCGCGCTGCCATGCCCGGTATCGCCGCCGTCTGCGACGACCTCATCGACCGGGTGTGCGAGCGGGGCTCGGCCGACTTCGTCCGCGACCTGGCCGCCCCACTGCCCATGATCGTCATCGGAGACATGCTCGGCGTCGCCCCCGAAGACCGCGACGACCTGTTGCGGTGGTCAGACGACATGCTGGCGTCGCTCGGCTCGCCCGACCCCGCAGCGGCCGATCGTGCCATGGTGGCAGCCGCCGAGTACGCCACCTATGTGACGGCGGTCGTCGAGGAGCGTCGCCGGACCGGGCGGGCCGACGACCTCATCGGAGTGCTCGCCCACGCCGAGGTCGACGGCGACCGGCTCGACGACGAGTCGATCCTCTACGAGTCGCTCCTCATCCTGATCGGGGGAGACGAGACGACCCGCCACGTGCTGAGCGGCGGGTTCTTCGAGCTCCTCTGCCACCCCGACCAGCTGGCTGCCGTGCGCGACGATCGCTCGCTGCTGCCCGGTGCGGTCGAGGAGATGCTGCGGTGGGTGTCGCCCATCAAGAACATGGCGCGCACCCTCACCCGTGACGTCGAGCTCCACGGCGAGGTGCTCCGGGCCGGGGAGAAGCTGCTGCTCCTCTACCCGGCGGCCAACCGCGACCCCGATGCCTTCGTCGACCCGGACATCTTCGACGTACGGCGTCACCCCAACGACCACGTGGCCTTCGGGTTCGGAGCCCACTTCTGCTTGGGCAACCGGCTGGCCCGGCTCGAGCTCGCCACCATGGTGGGGCGGGTCCTCGACCGGCTCGGGGACCTCGCCCTCGCCGATGGGCTCGACGACCGCAACCGCCCGCCGTCCCGGGCCGCCAATTTCGTCTCGGGCTACGAGACCATGCCGGTGGTCTTCACGCCGGTGAAGGCAGGCGCCAGCCGGGCGGCGGTCGGACCGTGAGCGGCACGCCCCGCGTGCTCGACGACGCCGCCGCCGCTGCCGCCCTCGCCGAGCGGGCCGGGCCGGCGTGGACGGTCGAGGACGGCACCATCCGGCGCCAGGTCCGGTGCGCGAGCTTTCCGGCTGCCCTGACGTACGTGGCCGCGGTCGGGGCAGTGGCCGAAGCGGCCGGGCACCACCCGGACATCGACATCCGTTACGACGTCGTGCTGCTGCGCCTGCGGACCCACTCGGTCGGCGGGCTCACCGAGCTCGACGTCGACCTGGCGGCCCGCCTCGACGAGATCGACCCGGCCGCGCCGTGAGGCGAAAGCGCTGAGCCGCCTCGGCGGCGTCGAGCGGGGCGCCCGGGCGCATCAGCCGACGGGCAGGTCCCAGAGGGGGAACCACCGGTCGAGCTCGGCCTCGACGCGAAGGTCGTTGGCCACCTGGCTCTTGAGCTTGAGCTCGGCCTCGGTGTCGCGGCGCTCGTGGCCGTTGGGTGCGAACGGGTAGAAGGTGCCCCGCTTGAACAGGTAGACGAGGTAGATCGTCGACGTGCCGACCGAAGGCGCCGGGCCACCGTCGCCGATGCCGAGCTCGGGCGTGCCGTCGGACAAGGGACGGAACCCGAAGACCGAGCAGAGGAGCTGCGGCCCCCAGCCGGCGTCGGCCAGGGAAGAGTTGACCACGTGCACCTGGTTGACCAGCTCGCCGACGTCGGGGTTCTCGAGGACGACCCAGTGGTAGCCGTAGGAGTCCTCGGCCGAGGACAGCGTGCCACCGCCGTCCATCGACAAGAGCGCGGTCACCTCGCGTTGCATGTCCTCGAATGCCTGGCCCGTCGGTGGCTTGTAGCAGACCCCCGCCCGGCCCGACGGGGTGAGCCCGCCGGCCGTCTCGAGGGTGACGGCGGCAGACGGCAGCCCGAAGAGGTTGTCCAGGTCGGCCTGGACCGGCTTGGTGCGACCGAGAAGGGTGTCGAAGAGGCCCATCAGGCCGGCCGGCCCAGCTCGGCCTCGAGCTTGGACAGGGCGGCCAGGCGCTGGTCGAGGGAGGGATGCGTCGAGAAGAGCGTCGAGATGCTGACGCCCCGGTTGTTGAGGGCCGGCGTGAAGTAGAAGGCGTTGAAGCTCTCGGCGGCGCGCAGGTCGCGCGTGGGGATCTTCGACATGGCCCCGGTCACCTTGACGAGGGCGGCGGCGAGCACCGACGGCTGTCCGATCAAGAGGGCCCCCGAGCGGTCGGCGGCCAGCTCCCGATAGCGCGAGAGCGCCCGGGTGAGCAGGAAGCTGATGGCGTACACGACCACGGAGACCACCAGGACGCCCATCTCGATCAGGGCGACCTGGCTGGCGCCGTTGTTGTTGCCGCCGCGCCCACCGCCTCCTCTGCCGACGCCACCGCCGAACCCGCCGAGCAGGCCGGCCCAGAGCATCATGCGGGTGACCAGGCCCGCCACCATGCCGAGGAAGCTGGCGATCGTCATGACGGCCACGTCGCGGTGGGCCACGTGGGAGAGCTCGTGGGCGAGGACAGCCTCCAGCTCGGGCTCGTCGAGCCTGCGTAGCAGGCCCGTCGTGGCGCACACGACGGCGTTGTTGGGGCTCCGACCGGTGGCGAACGCGTTGGGCACGTCGGTGTCGGCGATGGCGACCCGGGGCTTCTTCAGGTCAGCGAGGGCGCACAGGCGGTCGACGACGCCGTGGAGCTGGGGGGCTTGCTCCGGGGTGACGAGGCGTCCCCCCATGCCGAAGAGGGCGATCTTGTCCGAGAACCAGTACTGGACGAAGAGGACCGCTGCGGCGATGACGAGGACGACCGACGCCGAGATGCCGAAGGCGATCAGCAGTCCGATGACGGCGCCGTAGAGCACCACGAGCAGGAGCCCTGTGGTGAACATGCGGATGGTGAGCCCCCGGTCGGGGGCGATCTTGCGAACAGTGCTCATTGCTCCTCCGTGACGTCGCCACCCGTCGCCTGAGGTGGCGACGGCTCGGCAGGGGGGTCCGCGCTCGACGTCGTTCCCTGGGAGAGGGCGCCGGCCGGGGAGCCGGCGGTGACCTCGGCCTTGAGCGCGGCGAGCTCGGCGTCGACGGCGCTGCCGGCCGACAGCTGGTCGAGCTGGGCCTGGATGTCGTCGACGGGGTGGCTGAGGTCGGTGAGGGCGCCCGAAGCCAGCAGCTCGTCCATGGCACCGGCCCTTGCTTGCATCGACTCGACCTTGTCCTGCGCCCGCTGCATGGCCATGCCGCCGTCGGTGATCGAGTCGGAGATGCCGGTGACCGCCTCGCCGATCTTCGTCTGGGCCTCGGCCGCCGTGTAGGTCGCCTTCAGGGTCTCCTTGCGGGTCCGGAACGTGTCGACCGCTGTCTGGAGGCGCTGGGCGGTCTCGATCAGCTTCTGCTCCTGGGTGGCCACCTGCTCGTGCTGGCGCTGGTAGTCGGTCAGCTGCTCGCCGATCGCCGCCCGGCGGGACAGCGCCTCGCGGGCGAGCTCCTCGTTGCCCTGGGCGAGGGCGGCCCGAGCCTGTTGCTGGAGCTTGTCGGCCTGGGACTTCAGCTGCCCGGCCTGGAGCTCGATGCGCTTCTTCGCCGTCGTGATGTCGGCCACGCTGCGTCGGACCTTCTGGAGGCTCTCGAGCTGCTTCTGGTACGAGAGGTCCAGGGTCTCGCGCGGGTCCTCAGCCTTGTCGAGGAGCTTGTTCGTCTTCGCCTGCACGATCCCCGACAATCGCTTGATGACGCTCATGGTGACGAGTCCTTCCTCAGCCCCGCCCCCTGGTCCTTGAGCACAAGGGGCTGTCCCTGGAGTGTAGGGGTTTGCCGGCCGGTAGCGTGAGCAACGTGCCCGACGAGCTCTGCCTCCTGACCGTCCACGCCCATCCCGACGACGAGTCGTCGAAGGGGGCCGGCACCGTCGCCTGGTACCACGCCCGGGGCGTGCGCACGGTGCTGGTGTGCTGCACCGGGGGAGAGGAGGGCGACGTGCTCAACCCGGCCATGGACACGCCTGAGGTGCGCGCCCGCATCGCCGACATCCGCCGCGAGGAGCTCGCCCGGGCCGCCGAGGTCATCGGCTACGACGAGGTCGTCCACCTCGGCTACCGCGACTCGGGGATGCCGGGGACCCCGGCCAACGACCACCCTGAGTGCTTCGCCCGCGCTCCGGCCGACGAGGCCATCGAGCGCCTGGTCGCCGTCGTGCGCCGAGCGCGTCCTCAGGTGATGGTGGTCTACGGCGAGGAGCAGTCGTCGTACCCGCACCCCGACCACCTGCGGGTCCACGAGGTGGGAGTGGCCGCCTTCGAGGCTGCTGGCGACCCCGGGCGCTACCCGGAGGCCGGACCGCCGCACCAGCCCGACAAGCTCTACTACACGGTCCACTCCGGCGCCCGGTTCCGCGAGCTCCACCAGGCCTTCATCGACCGCGGGCTCGAGTCTCCGTTCGACGAGGCGTGGCGCAAGCGGTGGGCAGGGGTGCCCGAGGAGCCCGTCACCACCTCGCTGGACATCTCGTCGGTCGCCGACGTCCGCCGGCGGGCGCTGCTCGCCCATGCCACCCAGGTCGACCCGAACTCGCGCTTCTGGTTCGGGCTGCCACCCGAGGTGCTGGACGCCATCCACCCCACTGACGACTACCGCCTGGCACGCCTCGGGAGCGCACCCACCGAGCCGGTCGAGTGGCCGGCCGACGCCCCCCGCGAGACGGACCTCTTTGCCGGCGTGCCGTCACCGGCGCAGCGCTGAGCTCGGCGTCGACCCCGCATGGGGTGGGGCGAGCGCCGCCGGTCCCGTGCCGCCGAGGTATGGAAGGTGGACGGCACCGGCGCTCTGGAGGAGGATGACCGTGATCGCCGCGGTGGCGAGGACGGCGGCGAGCACGGCGAGCACGGGGCGCAGCCGCTGCCAGCGTGTGCGCTCCGGCGACGGGGCCGCTAGCGGCGTGGCGGCGGTCGTGACGGTGGGCAGGGCCTCGGGCGGCAGGTGGGCGGCGGCCAGCGGCCGGAGCCGTGCAGCCAGCGCGTCACTGTCGGTGCCGGGGACGAGGAGCCGGTAGGTGCCGGCCGCCGTCCGCAGGCTGACCAGGGCTGCGGGCTGCTGGGCGGCGCGCCCGTCGCCAGCGCGCTGCCGCGGGCGGGCTGAGGTGGGACCGGGGGTCGCGCCCTCAGGGCCGCCCCGCTCGGCATCGTCCGGGTCGCGCAGCTCGGGGTCCTCCCACCACCGTTGCGGTGAGGCGCCGACCGGCTCGACCACGTAGGTCGCGAGCGCTGACCAGGGGAGGACACGTGGGACGTGGGTGGCGCTGCTCGCCAGCGTCACCCCGTTCGCGTCGACGGAGACGGCGACGCCACCGACGGCACGGCGGGCGTCGTCGCCCGGGGGCAGGAGCACGACGTCGTCGAGGCGGACGGCGGCGAGAGGACGGGCGTCCAGCCGGTCGGTCACGGCCGCATGAGAGCCCTGAGGGGCCGGTAGCCGATCAGGGACGCCCCTGCCTTGCGGAGGGCGTCGGTGACCGGTGCGACCGAGGTGAGGAGGCGATGGTCGGCCGTGCGCGCCTGCCAGTCCTCGGTGACGGCGCGGAGCTCTGGCGTGTCGACCGCGGGGCGGAAGGTCACCTCCGTGACGCCGGGCTCGACCTCGCAGAGCAGCTCGACCATCGCCCCGGCGTCGGCGTCGCCGGGCCAGTCGACGACCCTGTCGGGGAAGAGGACCCCAGCCTCGGCGGCCAGTGCCCGGAACGGGAAGCCGGCCTGCACCTCCTGCTCGGTGCCGGCGAGCCGGAGGGGGAGCGCGTACTCGACGGCGAGGTCGAGGTAGATGTCGAAGAACTCGGGGCGGAGCACCAGGGCGTCGAGGTGGGCGTCGAGGTGGGTGACGTCGAGCCCCCACAGCACGGCGCGCTCGACCTGGGCCCGGCACTCGCGGCGGACTTCGTCGAGGTCGGCATGGTCCCACAGGTCGACGACGCTGCGCGGGAAGCCGCCGTCTCCGTCGAGGAGGGACGGGGCCTGGGTGATCGGACCCCACCGGTAGCGGTCGTGCTCGGCGTTCAGGGTGAGGCGGACGCCCACGTCCTCGCCGCGGTAGCGGTGGGCGGCGTCGCGGGCCCACGGCGCCGGCACGATGAGCGACGCGCTCGTGGCAAGCCCGCTGCGAAGGGCGTCGAGCACGCCCAAGTTGGCGGCGTGGCAGAAGCCGAGCTCCGAGCAATTGAGGACGAGAAGGCGCGACCCGGGGGCCGAGCCCAGGCGATCGAGCAGCGATGGCGCCATGGCACGACCGTAGCGCCGCCGTGCCGCCGCTCCGAACCGTGGGGCCCCTGCCAGGTGGTCAGGCCGCCTGGTCCGGTCCGGCGGCGCGCTCGAGGGCCCGGCG
>JAJZJT010000345.1 GCA_021809995.1 Actinomycetes bacterium | reverse complement strand
CGTCCACGCCGCGCTCCAGCACGCGGAGCCCGGCGAGGACCCGGTGGTCGTCCGTTCGACGACGCTCGCCGCGGCGTGCGGCGCCCTCGGGGTGCAAGCGCCTCGGGTGGGGTGACCGGGCCTCACGGGCGGTCCGTCGACCACGAGCTTCGCCGGCCCGGCGGCGTGCCGTAGACGGCCCGGCCCCGGAACCGCAGCGGGCGCTCGCCGAGCTCCTCGAGGTAGTGGGCCGTCCAACCGGCCACCCGCGCCACCGAGAAGATCGTCCGTCCCGCGTCCGAGGCCATGCCCGTCCCCCACGCCAGCACGGCGATCGCCAGGTCGGCGTTGGGAGCCGGCACGCCGGCAGCGGCGGCCACGGCCAGCACCTCGTCCACGAGCGCCCGCCGCTCGTCGTCGAGCAGCGGGAAGGTGGACGCCAGCAACGGCGGGACACGCGGGTCGCCGTCGGCGTAGACGCGGTGGCCGAAGCCGGGCAGGTGCCCCTGCTCGCGCAGGACGTCGGTGAGGGCACGGGACGCGCCGTCGCGCTCGGCGACGACGAGGAGCTCGTACGCGCCCTGGCTGGCGCCGCCGTGGAGCGGCCCGGCGAGCGTCGCCAACCCGGCAGCCAGTGCGTCGTAGAGGTCGGCGCGCACCGACGCGGCCATGCGCACGGCCATCGTCGAGGTGGCGAGCTCGTGGTCGGCCATGAGCACCAGGGCGGCGTCGACGGCATCGGCCACGCCCACCGGTGCCGACCCGCCGACCAGGTGGTCGGCCAGGCAGCAGGCGACGGTGCCCCCGGTCGTCTCCCTGGCCGCGCCCCCGGTGCGCAGGTCACCGGCCGACCCCGCACCGGCCGACCCCGCACCGGCCGACCCCACGCTGCCTGTGCTGACAGCGTCGACCAGGGCGGCGACAACCCGGCGGGCCGCCCGGGTGACCGAGACAGGTCGGAGGTCGGAGCGGAGCGGGTCGGTCGCACCGACGAGCACGAGCGCCCATCGCAACGCGTCAGCCGTCGTCGCGACAGGGCACGGACCGAGGTCGGGCGCCGACCAGTCTCCCTTGTCGCCCTCCGCCTCCCACAGCAGCGCGCACACGTCTTCGAAGGGCACCCGCCCGGCCAGCTCCACTGCCGGCCGGCCCCGATAGCAGGGGCCGTCTCCGGGACGCAGCTGGGTCACGCTCGTGGTGACGGTCGCCAACCTCATCTCGGTCCGCCGCCCACCGCGGCTGCGGTCGGCCAGTGCCTCGACGTCGGCGAGGGCGAAGACGCTCCCCCGCCCAACGGGAGCCGGGTGGGACTCGACGAGCCCCCGGCTGACGTAGGCGTACAACGTCGCCACCTTCACGCCGAGCCGTCGCGCCGCCTCCTCGCTCGTGAGCATCCGTTCCACCCCGTCGAGCTTACATTGACTTGATCAACATTTACATCCGGTCCGGGCCTGCGCATACTGGCCCCATGGAGACCACGGTGGCAGACCTGATGACGGCCCCGGCGCTCACCTGTGCGGGCGATGCCACCCTCGCCGAGGCGTCGCGCCGGATGCGCGGCGCCGATGTGGGCTCGGTCGTCGTCACCGAGCTCGGCAAGGTCGTCGGCATCCTGACCGAGCGCGACCTGCTGCGGGCGGCTGCCGCGGGAGCCCGGCCCGAGGACGAGCAGGTCGCCCGGTGGATGACCACCCACCCCGACGTGCTGTGCCCCGACGAGGCTGCCGACGCGGCGTGGGCCAGCCTGACCTCCCACCGCTACCGGCACCTGCCCGTGGTGGACGACGGCACGCTCGTGGGCGTCGTGTCACTGCGCGACCTGACGGGGATCGCCCGTATCCGCCCTGTCGACGAGACCCGGGCCGACGTGCCCGCCGGGCTCGAGGGCGTCGTGGTCGCCGAGACGGCCGTCGGCGACGTGCGCGGGCACGAGGGTTTCTTCCACTACCGCCAGTACTCGGCCACCGAGCTGGCGGAGCACCGCAGCTTCGAGGACGTCGTCCACCTCGTGCTGCGCGGCGAGCTGCCCGGGAGCGCCGAGGCGGCCGCCTTCGGCGCCGACCTCCGCCGCCGACGGGCCCTTCCGCCCGGCGTCGCCGCGCTGCTCCCCGAGGTGGCCGGGCGGGGGACGCTCCTCGACGTGCTGCGCACCGCCGTGTCCGTGCTCGGCGCCGAGCTCGGCTGGCGACCGACCCTCGACCTCACCGCCGACGAGCTCGCCGACGAGGAGCTCGACCTCTGCGCCGTCGTCCCCACCGTCGTGGCCGCCGCCCACCGGCTGCGCAGCGGCGAGGCGCCGCTCGAGCCCCGCGACGATCTCGGGCACGCCGCCGACTACCTCTACCTGCTGACCGGCGAGGTGCCGAGCGCCGAGCACGCCCGGGCCGTCGAGCAGTACCTCGCCCTCACCGTCGACCACGGCTTCAACGCCTCGACGTTCACCGCCAGGGTGGTCACCTCCACCGGCGCCGACCTCGCCGCCGCCGTCACTGCGGCCATCGGGGCCCTGTCGGGCCCGCTCCACGGAGGCGCGCCGAGCCGGGCCCTCGACCTGCTGGACGCCATCGGCACGCCCGAACGGGCCGAGCCGTTCCTGCGCGAGGCCGTCGGGCGCGGCGAG
>JAJZJT010000030.1 GCA_021809995.1 Actinomycetes bacterium | reverse complement strand
GCGGGCCCGACGTCGCCCAGGTGCTCGCCTACGACGTGGCCCACGCCGCAGCGGCCGTCCGCACGGCCGAGGCGGCCCTCGCCTACGGCACGAACGGCGAGCTCGAGGCCCGCATCGCCTGCGTGTTCGCGGCCGACGCCCTTGCCGACCTCGAGTCGCGCACGGTCGGGCGCGAGGCGGCGTGGGGCGTGGCCCGGGGTTGGCTGGAGCCCGCCGCCGACTTCGTGGCGACCTTCCGTCGTCCCGACGTCGTGGCCTCGCTGGCCGACACCGAGGGACCCCGTCACCTTGACCCCGACTTCGACCTCGTGCGCGACACGTTCCACCGCTTCGCCGACGAGCAGGTCCGGCCGCGCGCCGAGCACATCCACCGGGCCAACACCGACATCCCCGAGGAGATCATCGCTGGCCTCGCCGAGATGGGCGGCTTCGGCATGTCCGTCCCCGAGGCCTACGGCGGCTTCGCCAGCGGTGGCGAGAGCGACTACCTCGGCATGGTCGTGGCCACCGAGGAGCTCTCGTGGGGATCGCTCGGCGCCGGCGGCTCCCTCATGACCCGGCCCGAGATCCTCACCCGGGCGCTCGTCCACGGCGGGACCGAGGAGCAGAAGCGGCACTGGCTGCCCAAGCTGGCCACCGCCGAGGTGCTCGCCGCCGTGGCCGTCACCGAGCCCGACTTCGGTTCGGACGTGGCCGGGATCACGACGACGGCCACCAAGGTGGACGGGGGCTGGCTGGTGAGCGGTGTCAAGACGTGGTGCACGTTCGCCGCCCGGGCCGACGTGCTCATGCTGCTCGCCCGGACCGATCCCGACCGCTCGAAGGCCCACCGCGGCCTGTCGCTCTTCGTCGTCGAGAAGCCACGGGGCGAGGGGCACGGCTTCGTCTTCGCGCAGGAGCCGGGCGCCGAGGGCCGGCCGGCCGGCTCGTCGGGCCGGATGGAGGGCCGGGCCATCGACACGCTCGGCTACCGGGGCATGCACTCCTACGAGGTCGCCTTCGACCAGTGGTTCGTGCCCGACGCCAACCTGGTCGGCGGCGAGGCCGGGCTCGGCAAGGGCTTCTACCTGCAGATGCAGGGCTTCGAGAACGGGCGGCTGCAGACGGCGGCTCGTGCCCTCGGGGTCATGCAGGCGGCCTACGAAGCCGCCCTCGACTACGCGCGCAACCGCTCGGTGTTCGGCTCGCCCATCCTCGACTACCAGCTGACCCAGGCCAAGCTCGGCCGCATGGTGGCCGTGATCGCGGCCACCCGGCAGTTCTCCTACGAGGTGGCGCGGCTCATGTCCAAGGGCGAGGGCGCCCTCGAGGCCTCGATGGTCAAGGCCTACGTGTGCCGTGCCGCCGAGTGGGTGACCCGCGAGGCCCTGCAGGTCCACGGCGGGATGGGCTACGCCGAGGAATTCGCCGTGAGCCGCTACTTCGTCGACGCCCGCGTGCTGTCGATCTTCGAGGGCGCCGACGAGACGTTGTGCTTGAAGGTCATCGCCCGGCGCCTGCTGGACCGGGCGGCGTCCTGAGGCCGTCGTCGGGTCCGCTCCCGCTCGACGCGGACCCGACGACGCTGGCAGGACGGGTGGCGCTCAGCTCGACGAGCGGGCGAGCCCGGCGCGCTCGCCCCGAGCGACGAACTTCGTCGCCATCTTGCGGGAGGCCTCGTCGATCATCTCGTCGCCGAACATGACCGCGCCGGTCCGCTCCTCCTCGGTCGCCTTGCGGTAGGCGTCGAGGATGTCCCAGGCTCGGTCGAACTGCTCCTGGGTCGGCGAGTAGACCTCGTTGAGCACGCTCACCTGGTCGGGGGTGAGCGCCCACTTGCCGTCGTAGCCGAGCACCCGGGTCCGCTGGGCGAACTCCCGCAGGCTGTCGAGCTCGCGCACCTTCAAGAACGGGCCGTCGATGACCTGGAGCCCGTTCGCCCGGCCAGCCATGAGGATCTTCGAGAAGACGTAGTTGAAGTGGTCGCCCGGGTACTCGGGGATGGCCACACCTCCGGTCAAGACCGGCATCTCCATCGAGGCGGCGAAGTCGGCCGGACCGAAGATGATCGTCTCGAGCCTCGGCGAGGCGGCACAGATCTCCTCGACGTTGATGAGGCCTCGGGTGGTCTCGATCTGGGCCTCGATGCCGACGTGGCCGACCGGCAGGCCGGACTTCTTCTCGACCTGGGTGAGCAGCAGGTCGAGGGCCACGACCTCGGCGGCCGACTGGACCTTGGGCAGCATCACCTCGTCGAGCCGTGGCCCGGCGTTGCCGACGACCTCGATGACGTCACCGTAGGTCCACTCCGTGTCCCAGGCGTTGATGCGCACGCAGAGCACCCGGTCGTCCCACGGCAGGTTCTTGATGGCGTCGACGACCTTGGCGCGGGCGTTCTCCTTCTCGAGGGGGGCGACCGAGTCCTCGAGGTCGAGGAAGCTCATGTCGGCGGGCACGGTGGGCGCCTTGGCGAGGAACCGGTCGTTCGAGCCCGGCGAGGACATGCACGAGCGGCGGGGAAGGTTGCGAGAGCGTTCGGACATGCCGAGATGGTAGGCCGCAGTGGACGGTGCGTGGAACTCCGCGCCGCCTCCGGCACGGGGAGCGGTCGTGTGCGCACTTGGCGCCTCGACCGCCGGGCCGGGCTGGCCCCCAGGCGCCGGGTGCGAGCCCGGAACCCGCGATCCCAGCGGCCCCCGGCGCCGGACCCGAGCTGGCCTGACCGATGAAAGCTAACGTTCACGTAAACTGTCTTCATGGCGAGCGACACCACCGCACCGAGCCCAGCACCCGGCACCCGTGCCACCGGGGAGGCACCACCGGGCAGCCCGGGTGCGTCCCCGCCGGAGCCGGTCGGGAAGCGGGGGCGCACCTCGCAACGGGGCAGCCGGGCACCGAGCCACCCCGACCGCTACAAGTGGGTGGCGCTGTCGAACACCACCCTCGGCGTGCTCATGGCCACGATCAACTTGTCGATCGTGCTCATCGCCCTGCCCGACATCTTCCGGGGCATCGGCCTCGACCCGCTGGCACCGGGGAACACGGGCTACCTGCTGTGGATGCTGATGGGCTTCATGGTCGTCACCGCCGTGCTCGTGGTCAGCTTCGGGCGCATCGGCGACATGTACGGCCGGGTCCGGATGTACAACCTCGGCTTCGCCGTCTTCACCGCTTTCTCGATCCTGCTGTCGCTGAGCTGGATGCACGGACCGGCGGGGGCGCTCTACCTCATCGGGATGCGCGTGCTCCAGGGGGTCGGCGCCGCGCTCCTCATGGCGAACTCGAGCGCGATCCTCACCGACGCCTTCCCGACCCACCAGCGCGGCCTGGCCCTCGGCATCAACCAGGTCGCCGCGATCGCCGGCTCGTTCATCGGGCTCGTCATCGGCGGGCTGCTCGGCCCGGTCGACTGGCGCCTCGTCTTCCTCGTGTCGGTCCCCGTCGGCCTCTTCGGGACGGCGTGGGCCTACCTCATGCTGCGCGACGTCGGAGAGCGGCGCCCGGCCCGGATCGACTGGTGGGGCAACGTCACCTTCGCCGTCGGCCTCGTCGCCGTGCTGACCGGCATCACCTACGGCATCGAGCCCTACGGCGGCCACGTGATGGGCTGGACCAACCCGATGGTGCTCGCCGCGCTCATCGGCGGCGTGGTCGTGCTCGGCGTCTTCTGCGTCATCGAGACCAAGGTCGCCGACCCCATGTTCCGGCTGCCGCTCTTCGCCATCCGCGCGTTCTCGATGGGCAACGTCGCCAGCCTGCTCGCCGCCCTCGGCCGGGGCGGGATGATGTTCATCCTCATCATCTGGCTGCAGGGCATCTGGCTGCCGCTGCACGGCTACAGCTTCGCCAACACCCCGCTGTGGGCCGGCATCTACATGGTGCCGCTCACCATCGGCTTCCTCGCCTCGGGGCCGGTGTCGGGGTTCCTCTCCGACCGCTACGGTGCCCGACCGTTCGCGACGGGCGGCATGGTGCTCGCCGCCGTCAGCTTCGTCCTCCTCGAGCTCTTGCCGATCGACTTCCCCTACCCGGCCTTCGCCGGGGCGATCCTGCTCAACGGGCTGGCGATGGGGATCTTCGCCTCGCCCAACCGTGCCGGCATCATGAACTCGCTCCCTCCCGACCAGCGCGGTGCGGGCGCGGGGATGCTCAATACGTTCCAGAACTCGGCCCAGGTCCTCTCGATCGGGGTCTTCTTCAGCCTGATCATCCTCGGGCTGGCCTCGAGCCTCCCGACCCATCTCTACGCCGGCCTCGTCGCCCACGGCGTGCCCGCCGACGCGGCAGCTCGCACCTCGCACCTCCCGCCGGTAGGGAGCCTCTTCGCCGCGTTCCTCGGCTACGACCCGGTTGCCAAGCTGCTCGGCCCGGCCGTGCTCGGCCACCTACCCGCCTCGACGGTCGGGTACCTGACCGGGCGCAGGTTCTTCCCGGGGCTCATCGCCCACCCGTTCAAGCAGGGGCTCGACCTCGCCTTCGACTTCGCCGCGGCGGCCTGCCTGCTGGCCGCCGGTGCTTCGTGGATGCGCGGCGGGAAGTACGTGCACGGCCAGGACGAGGACGCCGCCGGTGCCGACGACGCCCTCGGGGCCCCCGGCGAGGCTGTCTCCCCCGGCGAGGCTGTCTCCCCCGGCGAGGCTGTCTCCCCCGGCGAGGCTGCGGCTCCCGGCGAGGCTGTCTCCCTCACGATCGAGGCGGCTGCTCCGTGGGTGCCCCGGCATCGAGGTCGGCGGGTGTCAGCTGCTCCGAGAGGAGCCGGTCGAAGCGCACCGGGTCGCCAGCCACGAAGCGCCGGCACAGCCGGTAGCCCTCCACGTAGCACGTGAGGTAGGCGCGCCACGTCGGGTGCGTGAGGAAGGCGACGGCCTTCTCGGCGCGGTCGCGGGGCAGGAGGCCCCATCGAGCCACCTCCCCGACCACCGTCTCGGGGTCCGCCCCGTCCTCGTGGAGCCGGAAGGCGGCGTTCTGCCGCACGGCGCCGAGCGCTTCGGACGCCACCGCCACCGATGCCACGACCTCGGTGTCGTAGCGGATGCCGAGCGGATGGAGGTGCTCGGCCACGACGGGCTCGGGCCGTGGGCCGCAGACAACCTCGAGAGCCAGGTCGGCGAGGCCTTCGGCGACGAGGCACTGGGGCGTCCCGACGAGGAAGATCGTCTCCTCGGCCCGGTGCCGGTCCCGCACGAGCCCGACCTCCTTGCGGGTGTGCTCGGTGTGGTGCCCGGGGTAGGCCTCGTGGGCCACCAGATGGGCGATGCTCGTCGAGAGGACCGGCAGGTCGACGTTGACGGCGACGCGACTGCGCAAGCCGCCCAGGTAGTAGTTGAACCCCGCCCACGGCTGCCCCGTCACCAGCTCGAACTCGACGGCTTCGCCCTCGGGCAGGCCGAAGCGCTCGCGCGTGCGCTGGCGCAGGTCCTCGACGAGCGAGGAGATGGCCGGCCGGAGCAGGTCCGGCGGCACCGTGTGCGCCTCGCGCCATGCGACGAGCCGGTCGCGCAGCGGGCCCGACCCCGGCAGGACGTCGTCCAGCCGACGATGGGCGGCGGCGAGGACCTCCTCGGGGACGCGGCGGGGACGGACGCCGTAGCACCACTCGACCTCGTCGGCGTAGGCGACCTCCTCGCCGGCGAGCCGGCGAGCCGTCACCGAGAGCCCGACCACCTGGGCGCGGAGCCACCGCCGGCGGGCCACCTCGTCGGCAACCTCATCGGCAACCGGGTCGGCGGCCGGCGCAGCGGTCTGCGGGGCGACCCGGTGGCCGGCGTCGACCCCGACGAGCGCCGCCTCGGCGGCGAGCCGCGACGTGCCCTCCGGGGGCAGGTCGAGCGGAGCGAGGCCGTCGAGGTCGTCGAGCAACGCCTGGGCCTCAGCCCCGAGCGAGCCGAGAGGCCGCGGCGGCCCGTCGGTCGCCTCGGCGGCGAGCTCGGCTGGTCCGTAGTAGGCGTCGACCAGCCCGTCGAGGTGGCGTCCGAGCGCCAGCCCCAGGCGGAGGTAGCGGCCGACCGGCGACCGGGGCTCCACCGGCACCACGGCGGCGGGCCGATGCGCCCGGCTCACGTACGGCGTCAGCCGAGGTGCTGGCGGAAGAAGTCGACGGTGCGCTGCCAGAGGAGCGCCGCCGCCTGCTCGTCGTAGACCTCGGGTCGGTCCTCGTTGAAGAAGGCGTGGTCCGCCCCCTCGTAGTGGTGGAACGTCACGTCCTTGCCGAGCTCGCGCAGGTGCGCCTCGAGCTCGCGGGCGGCCTCGGGGGTGAAGAAGGTGTCCTTGCCGGCAGCGTGGCCGAGCACGGCGGCAGTGAGCTTGGTGTAGTCGGGCGTCGCGTCCTGCCAAGGGATGAGCCCGTAGGCGGGCACCACGGCCGCCACGGCATCGGGGCGCTGCGTGGCGAGCACGAGGGCCAGCCCGCCACCCATGCAGAAGCCCACCACCCCGACCGCGGCGCGCCCGGTGCGGGCGAGCAGCGTGTCGACGGCGCCGCTCAGGTCCTTCGCAGCTTCGTCCATGCGCAACGCCATCATCTGCTTGGCCGCCTCGTCGGGCTCGGTGAGGGGGACCTTCGTCCCGTGGTACAGGTCGGGGGCGAGCGCCGTGAACCCGGCTGCGGCGAAGCGGTCGCACGTCCGGGTGATCTGCGGCAGGAGGCCCCACCACTCTTGGAGGACGATGACCCCCGGCGTGCCGCTGGCGCCGCCCTCGGGGGCGGCGAGGTACCCGCCCGCCGTCCCGCCGTTGCTCGCGAACTCGATCGTCTCACCCATGGCACGCACCCTACCGGACCAGGCACGATCGCGGGCGGGCGCCGGAGGCGGGTCACGGATGCCCCGACGGTGCTTGCACCGCGCGGGGCGGTCGACTAGACACTGCGCCGTTGTGACTGACGCCGAGCAGTGCTCGACCGCGAAGCCACGTGCACCTCGCCGCACGTTCTGGACCGTCTCTCGCCGGGTCCGGGTCGTGCTGGCCGTGGCTATCGTCACAGGGATCACCTCCCCGGTGGTCCTCCTCGCGCGACCCGCCGGAGCCGACCCCATCGCGGCGGCGAAGGCCCAGGCGAGCACCGTCGAGGCCGAGCTGCAGGCGACCCAGCAGCAGTTGGCAGCGGAGAGCGGGCAGTACGAGGCGGCCAGCTACAAGGTCGCCCAGCTCGACGCCTCGATCGCACGCGGGCAGGCCAAGCTCGCCACCGAGCAGGCGACCGTGTCGAAGGACCAGGGACAGCTGCGCACCCAGGCCCTCGACGACTACATGACCGACGGGTCGAGCTCCCAGCTGACCACGTTGTTCTCGTCCAACGGCTCGACGGCGGGGATCCGGAGCGAGTACAGCTCGATCGCCCGGGGCAACATCGCGACGACCCTCGACCAGCTCCACACAGCCGAGGCCGTGCTCTCCGCCCAACAGGCGTCGCTCGCCGGGCAGGAGTCGCAGGCCAAGGCGGCCGAGAGCCAGGCGGCCCGAGCCAAGGCGAGCTCAGCGGTGCTGGTGAACCAGTACCAGACGACCCTCGACGGGCTGAACGCCCACATCAAGCAGCTCGTCGCCCAACAGCAGGCGGCGGCGGCCGCCGCGGCGGCGGCCGCTTTCCGTGTGCGGCTGGCCGCCCAGCTGGCCGCCCAGCAGGCCACTGCACAGGCTGCGCTGCACTCGACCTTCCGCACGGTCGCCGCCACCAGCCTCCCGCCGCTGCCCCCCGGTGCCGCCGGCGCCGTCCAGGCGGCCGAGCGCGAGGTCGGCGTCCCCTACGTGTGGGGCGGGACGACCCCGGCCGGGTTCGACTGCTCGGGGCTCGTGATGTGGGCGTACGCCCAGGTGGGCATCTCGCTCCCCCACTTCTCCGGCGCCCAGTACGACGTCACGATCCACATTCCCCTCGCCGACATCCAGCCGGGCGACATCCTCTTCTACGGCCCCGGCGGCACGCAGCACGAGGCGATGTACGTCGGCGGCGGCATGATGGTCGAAGCCCCCTACACGGGCGCCACCGTGCATATCACCCCGGTGCGCACGGGCCCCGGGTTCGCCGGCGTCGGCCGGGTCGCCTGACGGCGACGCTCGCTCGGCCGCTCCGCTCGGGCATACTGGTCGACGCGTCGCCATGAGACCAATCCCCGTCGCCTTCCACATCTGGTTCCTCGAGGTCCACACCTACGGGATCGGCCTGGCCGTCACCTTCTGGTTCGGCCTCCGGTACCTCGAGCGCCGGCTCCGTCGCGCCGGCTACCCGTGGCAGTGGGTCACGGGCATGTTCCTGTGGGTCATCGTGGCCGCCATCGTCGGCGCCCGCGTGATGCACGTGATCGCCAATTTCGGCTACTACTCGCACCATGCCGGCCAGATCATCGCCATCTGGCAGGGTGGCCTGTCGTCGTTCGGCGGCCTGATCGCTGCCATCCCCGTCGGGGTGATCTCGGCGCGGCGGCGTTGCCCCCAGATCCCCATCGGGCGCCTGGCCGACCTGGTGGCGCCGGTGCTGATCGCCTCGTGGTCGCTCGGGCGACTGCTCGGCCCCCAGCTGATGCGGGCCGGCGGCGGGCACCCGACCAACCAGTGGTTCGGCATGTACTACGCCGACCAGGTCGGCAAGCGGCTCCCCGTGCCCATCTTCCAGGCGTTCGAGGACTTCGCCATCTTCTGCGTGCTCCTGCTGGTCGAACGGTGGCTCCGGGGCGTCGCCGCGGCCCGCATGGCACCCGCCGGCCTGGCGAGCGCCGTCCCGACCGGAGCCGGAGCGGGTGGGGCGGCCACGGGCGCGACCGAGGCGACGGACGACGCCGGAGCGCCGACCACCGGCGAGCCGGCGCGCGACCCACTGGCGGGGATGCCCCCTGCGGGGATCGTCCTCGGCGTCGCCCTCTTGCTGTGGGGCATCGAGCGCGCCGTCGACCAGAACCTCTGGCTCAGCTACCCGGGCCACCTCGGCTCGTTCCTCGTGCAGCTCGCCGGAGTGGGGATCGCCCTCGTCGGCGCCGTGGTCCTCGGGTTCCGCTGGCGCGCCCTGCGGGCCTGGCAGGCGCGGGGCACCCCCGGAGCACCCGACGTCACGCCGGGGCCGCCCGCCGCCGTCGGCACGAACACCGCTCCCCCGCTCGCCGCCGACTGACGCACCGCCGGGGCCGGACCGGTCAGCTCGTCTGGCCCTCGCCAGCCGCCTTGGCGGCCGCCGCCCGCCGGTACTCCTCGAGCTGGTCGAGGAGCGGCATGCGCTCCTGGCCGACGGTGGCATCCAGCCGGGCGGCGATCTGCTCGGGCGTCCACCGGCCCTCGGCGTAGACGGCCCGGACCTCGCGTGGCTGGTTCCACACGGCGATCTTCGGACCCACCGCGGTGTAGACCTGGCCGGTCACGTGACGGGCCCTGTCGGAGAGCAGGTAGACGACGAGCGGGGCGACGTCCTCGGGGTCGCCCATCTCGGCCAGGTCCATGGGCACGTTCGCCGACATCCGCGTGCGCGCCACCGGGGCGACGGCGTTCGCCGTGACCCCGTAGCGATGGAGCCCGGCGGCGGCCGAGCGGACCAGGGAGACGATGCCGCCCTTGGCTGCCGCGTAGTTTGCCTGGGCCACGCTGCCGGCGAAGGCGCCTGAGGTGAAGGCCACGAGGGAGCCACCTCCCTCCTGCTCGCGCATGACGGCGGCAGCCGCCCTGAACACGGTGAAGTGCCCCTTCAGGTGGGTCTCGACGACGGCGTCCCACTCGTCCTCGGACATGTTGAAGAGCATGCGCTCTCGCAGGATGCCGGCCACGGCGACCACCCCGTCGACCCTGCCCCACCGCTCGAGGGCAGCCTTGACGATGGCGCTCCCCCCGGCCAGCGTGGTGACGCTCTCGGCCACCGCCACCGCCTCGCCGCCCGACGCGGTGATCTCGGCCACGACCGACTCGGCGACCGCGCTCGTCGGGTCGGAGCCGTCCAGGGAGACGCCGATGTCGGCGACGACGACACGGGCTCCTTCGGCCGCCGCCGCCAACGCGACGGCGCGCCCGATGCCCCCGCCGCCGCCCGTCACCACCACGGCCTTGCCGTCCAAGAACCCGCTCACGCTCGCCTGCCTCCTCCCGGCCGGCCCGCAGCCGGTGCCACGCTGTCACCCGGGCTCCCCGGGTGGGCCGCCGCCCGGTGGGGCGGGCAGCGTGGGTTGACCATAGACGAGAACCTGTTCTAGCGTTCGCCTCGGCGGCGCGCCAGCGGAGCGGGCCCGCCGGTTGCCGCGAGCGCGCGGTGGGCACGGTCCCGTGCGCTGGGAAGGGGGGAGGACCGATGGCCGACCTGGGGTTCTGGGCAGTGGCGCACGAGGACCCGGGCCACCTCGCGCTGGTGGACGCCGACGGCACCGAGTACGACGCGGGCACGCTGCTCGGGCGGGCCAACCAGGTGGTGGCCGGGCTCCGCCGGCTCGGCATGGAGCCGGGTGACCGCGTCGCCACCCTCTTGCCCAACGGGGTCGAGGTGTTCGAGCTCTACCTGGCCGCCCTCCAGGCCGGCTGGTACCTCGTGCCCGTCAACCACCACCTCGTCGGGCCCGAGGTCGCCTACATCCTCGCCGACGCCGACGCCAAGGCGTTCGTGGCCCACGAGCGCTTCGCCGACGTCGCTCTCGACGCGGCCGACGAGGCGGGGATGCCGTCGACGGCGTGCTTCGCCGTCGGGGAGATCACCGGGTTCGGCTCGTACGCCACACTGCGCGACAGCCAGCCGACGGCGGACCCCGGGGGGCGGACCATCGGCGACGTGATGAACTACACGTCGGGGACGACGGGCAACCCGAAGGGCGTCTACCGGCCGCTGGCGGGGTGCAGCCCGGAGGAGGCAGCCCTCGGGCTGTGCGGGATCCTCTTCCTGTTCGGGGTCCAGCCCCACGACGACAACGTCCACATCGTCGGCTCCCCGCTCTACCACACGGCCGTGCTCCGCTACTCGGGGGCGTCGATCCACCTCGGCCACACGGTGGTCCTGATGGACAAGTGGCTCCCCGAGGAGATGCTCCGGCTCATCGAGCGCTACCGGGTGACGACGTCGCACATGGTGCCCACCCAGTTCCACCGGCTGCTCGCCCTCCCCGAGGAGGTCCGCGCCCGCTACGACGTCTCGTCGCTGCGCCACATGATCCACGCTGCGGCTCCGTGCCCGGTCGACGTCAAGCGCCAGATGATCGAGTGGTGGGGTGACGCCATCGACGAGTACTACGCCGCCTCCGAGGGCGGCGGCACCCTGGTGACCGCCAAGGAGTGGCTCGAAAAGCCGGGGACGGTGGGACGGCCGTGGCCGATCTCGGAGATCGCCATCTTCGACGACGCGGGGAACCGGATCGAGGAGCCCGGTGTCGTCGGCACCGTCTACATGGCCATGCAGGCGGGCGACTTCGCCTACCACAAGGACGAGGAGAAGACGGCGAAGAACCGCATCGGCCGCTTCTTCACGGTCGGCGACGTCGGCTACCTCGACGAGGACGGCTACCTGTTCCTGCGCGACCGGAAGATCGACATGATCATCTCGGGGGGCGCCAACATCTACCCCGCCGAGATCGAGAACGTCCTCCTCGGCCACCCGGCGGTCGGCGACGTGGCCGTCTTCGGCATCCCCGACGAGGACTGGGGCGAGCAGGTCAAGGCCGTCGTCGAGCCGTCCGAGGGGTTCGGCGCCTCGCCCGAGCTGGCCGAGGAGATCCTCGCGTACGCCGCCGGTCGCCTGGCCAAGTTCAAGCTGCCCAAGTCGGTCGACTTCACCGACGCCATGCCGCGGGACCCCAACGGCAAGCTCTACAAGCGGAAGCTGCGCGACCCCTACTGGGCGGGACGCGAGAAGATCTGACGACTCTTCCGGCCGACCGGCGCCGCTCGAGGCGTCCGGCGGCCCACGCCGTCAGTCGCCGGCCGGCCCGCGGGCTCGCCCCTCGTCGACCACGGCCCGGAGAGCGGCGACGGCATCGGGCCCGACCTCGTGGGCGTGGCGCTGGGCGATGGCGAGGAAGGCTTCCGGCCGGACCGCGATGAAGAGCCCGTCGGCCTCGGCCGTGAGCACGTCCCCGTGGTAGACGCCGGCCCATGTGCGGATCTTGCGGCCCTGGTGCCCGCGGCACACGGCCTCGAGAGCGAGCGGCACGCCGAGCGGCGTCGGCTGCCGATAGCGGACGGTGAGCGTCCCGGTCATGCCCGGGTGGCCAGCCGCCAAGTTGGCCGCCCCGAGCACCTCGTCGAAGAGGGCTGCGAGCACGCCGCCGTGCACGCAGGTCGGCGGCCCCTCGTAGGCGACACCGAAGGTCACCTCGCCGCGGACGACCGGGCTCCCTCCGTCGTCGGCGTGCTCGGTCCAGATCCGCACCGGCGGGGCGAGCGGGTTCTCGAGGCCGGTCATCGGCGAGGTCGGGAAGAACGCCTGAGGGTCGGCGGTCTCGTCAGGCCGGCCACGGGATCGCCGCCCGGGCCCGGCGCGTTGGCCGAGCTCGACGGCCAGCGCCTCGAGGGTCGCGGCCGCCTCGTTCGCCGCCGCCTCGTCGAGGGGAGCGGCGACCGTGAGCTCGAGCAGGGCGCGCACGGCGGACGCCAGCCGTTCGATCGGGCGAGGCGCCGCCTCGCCGCCGTCCCCTGCCGCCGGCTCTGCCGCCGGCTCTGCCGCCGTCATCGGCGGGTGAAGCGCGGTGACCGCTTCTCGGCGAAGGCCCGCTGGCCCTCCTTGGCGTCCTCGGTGGCGAAGACGGGCCAGCCGAGCTCGAGCTCGACGGCCAGCGCCTCGGCCTCGGGCAGGCCCTCGGTGGCCTTCACCGACGCCTTGATGGCCTCGACGGCCAGCGGCCCGTTGGCCGCGACGACCTCGGCGATCTCGCGCGCCGCGTCGAGGGCGGTGCCGTCGGGGACCACCCGGCCGATCAACCCGATCTCCTTCGCCTCGGCCGCGCTCACCTCGCGGGCGGTGAGCAGGAGGTCCATGGCCACGGTGTAGGGGATCTGGCGGCGCAGACGGACGGTCGAGCCCCCGAGCGGGAAGAGGCCGCGACGCGCCTCGAAGATCCCGAACCTGGCCCCCTCGCCGGCGACGCGGATGTCGGTCGCCTGGAGGATCTCGGTGCCCCCGGCCACCGCCCAGCCCTCGACGGCAGCGATGAGGGGCTTGCGGAGGGAGTAGTGGCGCAGGAGGGCCTTCCAGTGGAGGTCGGGGTCGTCTGCCATCCGCTGGCGGGCCTCCTCGGACTCCGGGCCCGACATCGACTTCAGGTCCATGCCCGCGCAGAACGTGCCGCCCGCGCCGGTGAGGATGGCACACCGGATGTCGTCGTTGGCGTCGATCTCGTGCCAGGCGTCGGCCATCCCGACGAGCATCGGGCCCGAGAGGGCGTTCTTCGCCTCCGGGCGGTTGAGGGTCACGACGGCCGTCGCACCGTCGACCTCGAAGGACAGGTGCTCGGTGCCGATCACGTCCCGCTCCCTCTGGCCCCTCGGGTCGCCCCGCACCCCTCGGTCGCCCCGCACGCCGACCCGCCGCTCACAGTCGCTCGAGGATCGTGCCGGTGGCGAGCGCCCCGCCGCAGCACATGGTGACGAGGGCGAACGTGGCGTCCCGGCGCTCGAGCTCGTGGAGGGCCGTCGTCACGAGACGCGAGCCCGTCGCCCCCACGGGATGCCCCAGCGCGATAGCGCCGCCGTTCACGTTGACCTTGTCCCAGTCGGCACCGTGCTCGCGACCCCACGAGAGGACGACCGAGGCGAACGCCTCGTTGACCTCGAAGAGGTCGACGTCTCGCATCGTCATCCGGGCCTTGGCGAGGACCTTCGCCGTGGCGGCGATCGGGCCGTCGAGGTGGTAGTAGGGGTCGGAGCCGACCAGCACCTGGGCGACGATGCGGGCACGGGGCCGCCGGCCCTCGGCCCGGGCTCGCTCCTCGGACATCCACAGGACGGCAGCGGCGCCGTCGGAGATCTGCGAGCTGTTGCCCGCCGTGTGGATGCCGTCGGGGAGCACGGGCTTGAGCCCGGCGAGGCCCTCCGCCGTCGTGTCGCGCAGCCCCTGGTCGGCACGGACCAGCGTGCGCTCACCCGTCGGTCCGTCCGGTCCCACCACCGGCGCTTCGACCGGGGCGATCTCGCGGTCGAAGCGACCTTCGGCCACGGCGACGGCGGCCTTGCGCTGCGACTCGAGCCCGAGCCAGTCGACGTCGGCACGGCTGACGCCGTACTTCTGGGCGATCCGCTCGGCCGCCCCGAACTGGTCGGGCATGTCCCACGGGAAGCCGTCGGGCCGCGACGACCCCGGGCCGTTCAGGGCGTTCGCCCCGAGCCCGACGCGGCTCATCGCCTCGACCCCGCACGCGATGCCGACGTCGACGGCGTCCGCGCTGATGAGGTTGGCGACGAAGTTGTTGGCCTGCTGCGAGGAGCCGCACTGGCAGTCGATGGTGGTCGCCGCCACCTCGTAGGGCAGGGACTGGTTGAGCCACGCCGTCCGCGTGACGTTGGAGGCCTGCTCCCCCGCCTGGGTCACACAACCCCCCACCACCTGCTCGACCTCGGCAGGGTCGATGCCCGCCCGCTCGACGAGCGCGGCCTGCGCCTGGCCGAGCAGCTCGGCGGCGTGGAAGCCAGCCAGCCAGCCGTTGCGCTTGCCGATGGGCGTGCGGACCGCCTCGACGATCACCGGTCGGGCCATGGGGGCTCCCTCCTGCCAGCGCCGTGCTCCCGGTCGGGTCCGGGGCGCGTGCGCGCGTACCTGCGTCGGCGCCGGCAGCCTGCCACCCGCCGGCTGGGGTCGAGTATAGAACTCGTTCTACTCCGCGAGCGACCGGGCCTGGACCCGCAAGGACCCACCGGGACGGCTCGCGCCTTCCCGGGCCGGCACCGGCCACGTATCATGCGACGTCGCCGCTCGAGCACCAGGAGTGACATGCAATCCACACATCGGACGTGGACGAGGCTGGTCTTCGCCCTCGTGGGCGTCCTCGGCGTGACCATCGCCCTCACCGCGGTCCTCGTCGCCCTGCCCCAACCGGCGGTCGGCGGCACGTGCGGACCGGGCAAGGCCTCCGAGACGCCGCTCGCCGCCTTCTTCGACCCCGGGTCGATCGGGGCCGGCGTCGAACCGCCCACGTCCAACGTGACCGGGCAGGCCGAGTGGCTCGCCTTCGTCAGCGAGTGCCAGTCCGCCACAGACGCCCGCATCCTCACCGGGCTCGCCGTGCTCGTCCTCTCCGTGGGGGTCGCCCTGCTCGGACCGGCGCTCCTGCTCAGCGCCAGCACGGACCGCCGGCGGCAGCCGGCCGCCGCCACCCCGGCGAGCCCATGGGGAGCCGTCCCTTCCGCCGCCCCTCCGCCGGTGGCGCCACCGGCGGGACCCCCCGGCGCGCCCGCCGGCTGGCGCTGACCGGTCGGAGCACCGGCCCAGGCGGACCGCTCGAGACGACGCGACTCCGTTAGGACGCCCCGCCGCCACGGAGCACCGCCACCACGGCGCTGCGGGTCTCGGCGCGCAGCTGCGGGC
>JAJZJT010000344.1 GCA_021809995.1 Actinomycetes bacterium | reverse complement strand
GCGCAGCGGCCCGGGCGGTGGCTACGGTGGAGGCGGGCGACCCGGCGGACCCGGCGGAGCCGGTGGTCCAGGTGGGTTCGGCGGACGCCCGGGCGGGCCCGGCGGTCCCGGTGGCGGTCGTGGCGGCCCCGGTGTTGGGCGCGGACGGCCCCCGCAGCGACGTCCCCGCCGGCGTCGCCGGAACCTCGAGGAGCTGGAGCCGACCCAACTGACGGCGTACACGCCGTCGACGGCGCCGGTCCCCGACAGCGAGGTCATCGTCGAGCGTGGCGCCACGGCGCGCGACCTTGGGCCGAAGCTCAACCGGTCGGCCGGCGATGTCATCCGCTTCCTCCTCCTCCAAGGGGAGATGGTCACGGCGACGCAGTCCCTCACTGACGACATGATCGAGCTGTTCGCCGCCGAGCTCGGAGCCCAGGTCCGTCTGGTCGACCCGGGTGAGGAGCGCGAGGCCGAGCTCATGGCCAAGTTCTTCGAGGACGAGGACGAGGACGAGCGCGAGGAAGACCTGAGGCCGAGGCCGCCGGTCGTGACCGTCATGGGCCACGTCGACCACGGCAAGACCCTCCTGCTCGACCGGATCCGCTCGACGAACGTGGTGGCCGGCGAGGCCGGGGGCATCACCCAGCACATCGGCGCGTACCAGGTCGAGTGGAGTGGCCACCCCATCACCTTCATCGACACCCCTGGCCACGAGGCGTTCACCGCCATGCGGGCCCGGGGCGCCGAGGTGACCGACATCGTCGTGCTCGTGGTGGCGGCCGACGACGGCGTCATGCCACAGACGATCGAGGCCATCGACCACGCCAAGGCGGCCGACGTGCCCATCATCGTGGCCGTGAACAAGATCGACCGTGAGGAGGCAGACCCCAACAGGGTCCTCCAACAGCTCTCCGAGCACGGGCTCGTCCCCGAGGCGTGGGGCGGTGACACCATCGCCGTGGAGGTCTCCGCGCTCCAGAACCTCGGCGTCGACGATCTGCTCGAGCAGATCGTCCTGGTCGCCGAAGTCGAGGAGCTGCGGGCCAGCCCTGAGGGCCATGCCCGCGGGTTCGTCCTCGAGGCAGAGCTCGAGGTCGGCCGCGGCCCGGTCGCCTCGGTGATCGTCGAGCGGGGGACGCTGCGGGTCGGCGACCCGATCGTGGCCGGCGCGGCGTGGGGCAAGGTCAAGGCCCTGGTGGACGACAAGGGCGAGCAGATCAAGGAGGCGCCACCGTCGACGCCGGTCCAGGTGCTCGGCTTCTCGGAGCCGCCCGACGCCGGAGACGAGTTCCGGGTGGCGCCTGAGCTGGCACAGGCCCGGACCATCGGCGAGGCCCGAGCCCATCGCTACCGGGTGGCCGGTCACGTGCCCGCCGCGGCCTCAGCCCTCGGCGGGGCCAAGCTCGAGGACCTCTTCGAGCAGATCCAGCGCGGCGAGACGGCGACGCTCAACCTGATCCTGAAGGCGGACGTCCGAGGCTCCCTCGAGGCGGTCACCGAGAGCCTGAAGAAGCTCGAGCGCGAAGACGTCAAGCTGAGCTTCGTCCACCGCGGCGTGGGCGGCATCACCGAGTACGACGTCCAGCTCGCCCAGGCGTCCAACGCCACGATCATCGGGTTCAACGTGCGTCCCGACCGCCGAGCCCGCGAGCTCGCCCAGAAGTCCGACGTCGAGGTCCGGACCTACGAGATCATCTACAAGCTCCTCGAGGACCTCGAGGCGGCCATGCTCGGCATGCTCGCTCCGGTCTACGAGGAGGTCGTCACGGGCGAGGCCGAGGTCCGCCAGGTGTTCCGGGTCCCTCGCGTCGGTGCGGTGGCCGGGTGTGCCGTGCGCGACGGCGTGATCACCCGGGGTTCCAAGGTGCGCTTCCTCCGCGAGGGCGTGATCATCTGGAAGGGTGCGATCACCTCGCTGCGGCGGTTCAAGGAGGACGTGCGGGAGGTCCAGGCGGGCTTCGAGTGCGGGATCGGGCTCTCCGACTACCAGGACCTGAAGGAAGGCGACGTCATCGAGACCTACGAGGAGCGCGAGATCCCGAGGGCGTGACCCGTGCTGGTCGCCCGCGGGCGGCCCGGCACCCTGGGATCGACGGGAGGCACGGTCGTGGCACGGCGCGCTGACAACCGGGGCGTGGCCCCGTACCCGAGGACGCTGCGCGTCAACCAGGCGCTCCGCCACGTCGTCGCCGAGGAGCTCGAACGGCTCGCCGACGCGGACGAGCGCCTGTTGCTCGTCACGGTCACGGGGGTCGAGACGGCGCCCGACCTGCGGACGGCGACCGTCTACTGCGCGTCCCTGCCCGACGCCGCCGACGAGGCCCTGTCGGAGCGGCGTCCCCAGCTCCAGCGGGCCGTCGCCCGCCAGGTGCGCCTCAAGCGGACACCCCAGCTGAGCTTCGCCGTGGACCCTGCCGTGGTGGCCGGGTCGCGGGTCGAAGACGTCCTCCGGCGCCTCCACGAGGCACAGGCACACGAGCCGAGCGAGCCGCAGGCAGGCGGCGATCCGGGAGCGCCCGGGTGACGACACGCGCCGACACGACCGTCGACGGGCTGGTGGTAGTGGACAAGGAGGCGGGCTGGACGTCGCACGACGTCGTTTCCCGGTGCCGGCGGATCTTCGGCCAGCGGC
>JAJZJT010000029.1 GCA_021809995.1 Actinomycetes bacterium | reverse complement strand
TGCCGTCGTCGCCGTGGGCGCCGTCGTCGCCAAGCTGACCTGGCGGTCCGAGCGCGACGAGGTCCACTCGGTCGAGCACTACCGCTCCGCGCTCGGCACCATCGCGGAGATCCGCGAGCGGACGGCACGATCGCCCGTCCGGGTTGTCGACCCCGACCGCCCCGAGGAGCACGCCGTGGTGACGCCGTTCGCACCGGCCACCGGCTCGGGAGCTGGCTCTGACGTCGTCGCCGGGGGCGGCGAGCCCGACGCCGCCGGCACCGGTGACGAGGCGCCACCGCGGGGCCGCAGTCGAGCCGCGGGCGCTCGGGAGGTGCCCCGCGGCGGGGTGGACGGCGGGGTGGACGGCGGGGTGGACGGCGGGGTGGACGGCGGGGTGGACGGCCCGCACCGGCGCTTCGACGCCGGCACGCCGCTCGTCTTCGACGACACCGCCCTGGCCGGGGCGGGTGCCGGACCCGACGCCGCCGGCGCCCCGGACGGGTTCCGCTCGTCCCGGGCCAAGGAGCACGCCCTCCACTCGATGAACCACCGTTCGCGCCGCGTCCTGCCTGTCGCCGCCGCCGTCGTCGCCGTCGTGGTGGTCGCGGCCGCCGCCCTCTTCGGCAGCGGCGTCGTCCACCGTGGCCGCCCGACGAGCTCGCGCACCACGGTCACGACGTCGCGTTCGAACGGCTCGGGCGGCGCCGTGCCGGCACGGCGCCGCCCGAGCCACCCGTCGTCGTCGACGACGACCACCGCCCCGCCGCAAGTCACGCCGGTCTCGGTCGGGCCGGGCGGGACGACGGCCAGCTACACCGTGCCGGGCACCGGTCCGTTCACGGTGACGGTGGCCGCCTCGGCACCGTGCTGGATCGACGCCACCGAGGCGTCGAGCGGGTCCGTCCTGTGGACGGGGACGCTGCACGCCGGCGGGAGCCAGTCGGTCCAGTCGCCCGGAACCCTCTCGCTCGAGCTCGGCGCGCCGGGCGCCACGCTCACGGTCGACGGCACGCCCGTCTCCTTCCCCGCCGGCATGCACACGCCGTTCGTCGCGACCTTCGTGGCGTCGGGGTCGGGGGGCGCGTCGTCGGCGACGGGCTGACGGCTCAGGCGCCAGCCGGCTGGGCGTCGCCCCCCAGCCCGACGGCGTCGAGGACGAAGGCGTAGACGAAGGCCTCGTCGCGCCAGGCGTCGTAGCGGCCGGAGGGCCCGCCGTGGCCCGCTCCGAGCTCCATCTTGAGGAGCACGCGGTTGTCGGGATTGGCCGCCCGCACCTTGGCGGCCCACTTCACCGGCTCCCAGTACCCGACCCGGGGGTCGTTGAGGCCGCCGGTGACGAGGAGGTCGGGGTAGCGGAGGGGCCGGCCCGCGGCGTCGGTCGAGCGCACGTTGTCGTAGGGCGAGTAGGCCTTCATGACCTCGTAGACGTGGGGGTCCTCCACCGGGTTTCCCCACTCCTCCCACTCGAGCACGGTGAGAGGGAGGGAGGGGTCGAGGATGGTGGTCAGGCAGTCGACGAAGGGCACCTCGGCGACGATCGCCCGGAAGAGCTCGGGCGCGAGGTTGGCCACCGCCCCCATCAGCAGCCCGCCTGCGCTGGCGCCGCGGGCCACCAGGCGGTCGGGGGCGGTCCACCCGGAGCCGACGAGCAGGCGCGCGCACGCCACGAAGTCGGTGAACGAGTTGGGCTTGCGGTCGAGCTTGCCGTCCTCGTACCACCGCCGGCCGAGCTCACCCCCGCCGCGCACGTGAGCGACGGCGAAGATGAAGCCCCGGTCGAGCAGGCTGAGCCTCAGCGACGAGAACGTCGGGTCGATCGAGGCCTCGTAGGACCCGTAGCCGTACAGCAGGCACGGGGCCGGCTCGCGGGCGCCTGCCGCCGACCCGGTCGCGTGAGATGGGCTCACCAGGTCGGTCCGGTACACGAGCGAGATCGGCACCCGCGTGCCGTCGTCGGCCGTCGCCCACCAGCGCTCGGTCCGGTAGCGCTCGGGAGCGAAGTCGCCGAGCACGCGCTGGCGCTTGCGCAGGCGCACCTCGCCGGTCGCAAGGTCGAGGTCGTAGACCGAGCGAGGGGTGACCATCGACGTGTACTCGTAGCGGAGGGTGCCGGTGTCGTAGGCGGGGTTCGCCCCGGCCCACACCGTCGAGGGCGACTCGGGCCGATCGACGGGCGTCGACGCTCCTGTCTCCGGGTCGAGCACCCGGAGCCGCGTCTCGCCCTCTTCGCGCTCGGCGACCACCCAGTGCCCGGCGAACGGGTCGACGCCCTCGAGCCGTACCCCGGGGCGCGACGGGAGCACCTCGCGCCACGAGGCCCTGCCCGGCCGGTCGTCGGGCGCCTCGACGAGGCGGAAGTCCTCCGCCCCGTCGTTGGTGACGATGAGGAAGCGGCCCGGCACGCCACCTCCAGGGTCGCCCCGGACGTGGTCGACGGCGTACTCGACACCCTGGCGGCGGGGCTCGACGACGACGAGCTCGCCATCGGGCACGTCCGCGTCGAGCACCCACACCTCCGAGGTGACCTTCGAGCCGAGGCTGCAGACGACGAAGGCGTCGTCGCGCGTCCGGCCGACACCGAGGTAGAAGCGCTCGTCGGGCTCCTCGTGGACGAGCACGTCGTCGGCCGGGTCCGTCCCCACCACGTGGCGCCACAGCTGGTAGGGGCGCATCGCCTCGTCCACCCGCACGGCGAAGACCGTCGCGTTGTCGTTGGCCCACGCCACGCCGTACGAGGTGTCCTCGAGCGACTCGGGGGACTCCTCCCCCGTGTCGAGGCACAGGAAGCGCATCCGGTAGCGCTCGCCTCCGGTCGTGTCGACCGAGTAGGCGAGCCACCGGTGGTCGGGGCTGACCGAGAGGTTGCCGAGGGCGAAGTACTCGTGGCCGGACGCCAGGACGTTCTCGTCGAGCAGGACCTGCTCGTCTCCGGGCGGCTCCTCGCCGGGCCCGGGCGGGCGGGGCAGCTCCGCCGCGCCGTCGTCACCGAGCTCGGCCGGCCGCCGGCAGTGGAGCGGGTAGTCGCTGCCCTCGACGGTGCGCGCGTAGTACCACCACGGGCCCTTGCGGACAGGGACCGACAGGTCGGTCTCCTCGATGCGGGCGACGATCTCGTCGTAGATGCGCTGGCGCAGCGGTGCGGTGCGCGCCGTCATGGCCTCCGTGTAGGCGTTCTCGGCCTCCAGGTGGGCGAGGACGGCGGGGTCGTCGCGGTCGCGCAGCCAGTACCAGTCGTCGACGCGGACGTCGCCGTGGGCCTCGAGCCGGACGGGCCGGCGCTCGGGGAGGGGTGGGGCAGGGGGGGCACCGGGCTCGGGCATCGGCTCAGGATGGCACGTGCCGGCGGCGACCGAGGCACGCGGGCCATCGGGCGGGTACGACGCCGATGCCGCAGTTGTTACTATCGGGGTAGGAGAAATCGGCCGCCTCCCGGTGGCGGCCGGTGGGGAGCGCTGATGACGACCACCGATCTCGACCTCGGCCGCTACAAGCTCGGCTGGTCCGACGAAGAGGACTACGTCTTCAAGCCGAAGAAGGGCCTGAACGAGTCCATCGTGCGCGAGATGTCGGCGATGAAGCGAGAGCCCGAGTGGATGCGCGACTTCCGCCTGCGCGCCCTCGCCCGTTTCGAGCGCAAGCCGATGGCGGCGTGGTTCGCCGTCAACATGCCGGACCTCGACTTCGACGACATCTACTACTACATCAAGCCGACCGAGGAGCTGGCCCGTGACTGGGACGACCTGCCGGCCTCCATCAAGAACACCTACGAGAAGCTCGGCATCCCCGAGGCCGAGCGCAAGTACCTGGCGGGCGTGACGGCCCAGTACGAGTCCGAGGTCGTCTTCCACCGGAACCGGGCCGACCTCGAGGCGCTCGGGGTGCTGTTCTGTGACATGGACACGGCGGTGCGCGAGTACCCCGACCTGGTTCGCAAGTACTTCGGCACGATCATCCCGCCCAACGACAACAAGTTCGCCGCGCTCAACTCGGCGGTGTGGTCGGGCGGCTCGTTCATCTACGTGCCACCCGGGGTCGAGGTCGACCAGCCCCTGCAGGCCTACTTCCGCATCAACGCCGAGAACATGGGCCAGTTCGAGCGCACGCTCATCATCGCCGACCAGGGCTCGAAGGTGCACTACGTCGAGGGGTGCTCGGCGCCGGTGTACACGACCGACTCGCTGCACTCCGCCGTCGTCGAGCTCGTCGCCCTCGAGGGGGCGCGGATCACCTACACGACGATCCAGAACTGGTCGAACAACGTGTACAACCTGGTCACCAAGCGGGCTCGGGCCGAGGCGGAGGCCCACGTCGAGTGGATCGACGGCAACATCGGCTCGCGGCTGACGATGAAGTACCCGTCCGTGTACCTCATGGGCCCGAAGGCGTCGGGCGAGGTGCTCTCGGTCGCCTACGCCGGGGCCGGCCAGCACCAGGACGCCGGGGCGAAGATGGTCCACGCCGCTCCCGAGACGACCTCGACGATCATCTCGAAGTCGATCTCGAAGGACGCCGGGGTCACCACCTACCGGGGCCTCGTCCACGTCGACGAGGGGGCCAAGCACGCCAAGAGCTTCGTGCGGTGCGACGCCCTGCTGCTCGACGACGCCTCCGTCTCGGAGACGAAGCCCTACATGGAGGTGGCCGAGCGCGACGCCCGCATCGGCCACGAGGCGACCGTGTCGAAGGTCGGCGAGGACCAGCTCTTCTACCTGATGAGCCGGGGGCTCTCCGAGCAGCAGGCCATGGGCATGATCGTCAACGGCTTCATCGAGCCGATCACCCGGACGCTGCCGATGGAGTACGCCGTCGAGTGGAGCCGCCTCATCGAGTTGCAGATGGAGGGCGCCGTCGGCTGACCGTCCCCGGCGGCCCGATGCTCTGGCCCGGGCTGGCCCACGGCAGAATGGCGGTATGGCGATGCGCGAGGAGTGCAAGCACTTCCAGAGCCGTACGTACGACTCGGGCGAGGTGGCGCGCTTCTGCCGGCTCGACCTCGCGCCCGACGCGCCGTGGAAGTGCCCGGAGGACTGCCCCTCCTACGCCCCCCGCTACGCGGACGTGGGATGGGACCACGGGTCCCTCGTCGAGCCCGCCATCGAGGACATGCCCGACGTGCCCGACGGGGAGGCCGCATCGCTGTTGGACGCCGCCGAGGAGATCGTCACCGCGGTCGGGCCCGACGTCCTCGCCGAGGTCCGCCGCGACGAGGAGCGATCCGGCCGACGCTGGTGGCGCCGGCGGCGCTGAGCTCCCCGGCGGTGCCCCCGGCCGTGGGTGCGCGCCCCCGAGGTGGTCAGTCCCCGGTGAAGCGGGGTGGCCGCTTCTCGGCGAAGGCCGTCATCGCCTCGACGAGGTCGTGCGAGGAGAGGAACCCCGAGTTCCACGTGGCGACGTAGTCGAGGCCCTCGGCGACGGTCTTGCCGTCTCCTGCCGCCAGCACCGCCTTCGTGCCGCGCACGGCGATCGGCGGGTTGGCGGCGATCTCGGCGGCGAGCGCCTTGGCGTCGGCGACCACCGAGGCCTGGTCGGCCGAGACGCGGTTCACCAGCCCGATGGCCGCGGCCCGCTCGGCCGGCACGTCCATGCCGGTGAAGGCGAGCTCGGCCACGTGGCCGGCCCCGAGGATGCGGGGCAGCCGCTGGAGGCTGCCCAGGTCGGCCACGATGGCCACCTTCGTCTCGCGCACCGAGAAGTAGGCGTCCGCGCTGGCGAGGCGGATGTCGCAGGCGGCGATGAGGTCGACCCCCCCGCCGATGCAGGCACCGTGGACGGCGGCGATGACCGGCACCGGGCACTCGGCCACGGCGGTGACCGACGCCTGCATCTTGTGGACCTGTGCCCGGGTGGCCCACGCCCTCGAGGCCACCGAGGGTTCCCGGCCGTCCCCGGGCCCCGTTCCCGACCCGGCCAGGCTGCCCATGGCCACGAGGTCGAGGCCGACCGTGAAGTGCGGACCTCGGGCGGCGATCACGACGGCCCGCACGTCGTCCTCCTCGCCGAGCGCCGTCATGGCACGAGGAAGGTCCCGCCAGAACTCCGGCCCCATGGCGTTGCGCTTCTCGGCGCGATCGAGCCACACGACGGCCACGTGCCCGTCGCGCTCGAGGGTGAGGACAGGGGAGGAGAAGCCGGCGATTCCTTGGGCGGGGTCGGTGTCCATCGGGCAAGCGTAGGTCGGAGCGTCCGGTGGTGCCGGGTAGCATGGTGGCGAGGCCGGAAGCCGGTCCTCGCCGCCCGAAGGGAAGCCCGCACTGCGCACGTTCACGCCCGACTTCGTCTCCGGTCTCCCCGGTCCCGCGTGGCTCGTGGCCCGGCGGACGGCCGCGCTCGAGGCGTTCTCGGCCGCACCGCTGCCGTCGGCCAAGGAGGAGGTGTGGCGCTACAGCCGCATCGACGACCTCGACCTCGACCGCTTCGAGCCAGCCGTCCCGGCCGCCGGCGCACCTCGCTCGGCCGTCGTCTCCTCCCGTGACCTCCTCGACCCCTTCGGCCCCCGGGTCGCGGCCGTGGTGTCGGTGGACGGCGTCCTCGCCGTCGCGGAGCCTGCTGGTCCCGACGGCCGCGACGTGGTCGTCGGGGCGCTCGCCGAGCACTCCGAGGCCGACGCGCTGCTGGGCGCCGTGGCCGACGCAGGCGCCGACCTCGTGGGCCTCAACGACGCGTGCGCGCTCGACCCCCTCCTCGTCGACGTGGCCCCCGGCGCGCGGCTGGAACGGCCCGTGGTGGTGCTCCACGTCGCCGGCGCCGACGGGTCCGCCGTCTTCCCGCGCACGGTCGTCCGGGTCGGCGAGGGCGCCGTGGCCTCGGTGGTCGAGGCCGTGGTGAGCGAGCAGACGGCGCGCCGGCTCCTCGCTCCCGGCGCTCCCGGCGTGGCCCACAGCGGGGGGGCGGCGCACGAGCCGGTGCCTGGCGGCACGAGGGAGGCGACAGGTGAGGTCGTCCCCGCCCGAGCGCTCGTCGTACCGGTGACCGAGCTGGTCCTCGGTGCCGGTGCCTCGCTCGCCTACCTGAGCGTGCAAGCGCTGGCCGGTGACGTCTGGTCGCTCGCCACCCAGGTGTCGTCGCTCGGGGCGGACGCCTCGCTGTCGAGCTTCGCCGTCGCCGTGGGTGCCGGCTACGGCCGGCTCCGCACGGACTCGGTGCTGGCCGGTGCGGGCGGTTCCAGCCGACTGCGGGCGGCCTTTGTCGGGTCCGGCGACCAGATGCTCGACTTCCGGACCATGCAGGACCACGCGGCGCCGCGTACGACGAGCGACCTCCTCTTCAAGGGGGCGCTGTCGGGTCGCGCCCACTCGGTCTACTCGGGGCTCATCCGCATCCGCCGTGGCGCTGTGCGCTCCGACGCCCGGCAGACCAACCACAACCTCGTGCTCGACGAGGGCGCGCACGCCGACTCCGTGCCCAACCTCGACATCGAGGAGAACGACGTGCGGTGCAGCCACGCCTCGACGGTCGGCCCGGTCGACGAGGACCAGCGCTACTACCTCGAGTCGCGAGGCATCGACCCGGGCACGGCCGAGGAGCTCATCGTCGCCGGCTTCTTCGACGACATCGCCGACCAGGTTCCCGTCGCCGGTGCGGACGCCCTCGTCTCCCGGGTGCTCGGCCGGCGCCTGGTGGAGACCGAGCACGCCGAGGTGCTCCGTGGGTGAGCGGGTACGGCTGTGCGGTCGCGACGACCTCGCACCCGGTGAGGCGCGCCGCTTCGACATCGGCGACCTGCGGGTGGCCCTGGTTCGGATCGAGGACGAGTACTACGCCGTCGGAGACCGGTGCAGCCACGAGGACTACTCGCTGGCCGAGGGCGAGGTGTGGGCCGACGAGCGCGAGCTCGAGTGCGCCAAGCACGGCTCGACGTTCGACCTGCGCACCGGTGCCCCGTGCTCGCTGCCGGCTACCAAGCCGGTGCCGGTCTACGACGTGGTGGTGGACGACGACGGCGTGTGGGTGGAGGACGCGTGACGACCGGCGAGCTGTGCATCGAGGGGCTGCGGGCCGAGGTCGCCGGGCGAGAGATCCTGCGCGGGGTCTCCCTCACCGTCCGCAGCGGCGAGGTCCACGCCGTCATGGGGCCGAACGGCTCGGGCAAGAGCACCCTCGCCCACGTCCTCATGGGGCGCCCTGGCTACCGGGTGCTCGACGGCACGGTGACCCTCGACGGCATCGACCTGCTCGCCCTGCCGACCTGGCAGCGTGCCCGCGCCGGCCTGTTCCTCGGCATGCAGCACCCGATCGAGGTCCCCGGCGTCTCGTTGCTCGCGTCGCTGTCGGCCGCCCGCACGCCCCCGTCGGGTGACGGCGACGACGAGGTGGTCCCGCCCGACGTGGCCGGCCAGCTGGCCGTCGAGGCAGACCGGATCGGCCTCGATCGCCGCCTGCTCGAGCGGCCGCTCAACGTCGACCTGTCGGGTGGCGAGCGCAAGCGGAACGAGACCGTGCAGCTCGGCGTGCTCCGCCCCCGCTTCGCCGTCCTCGACGAGATCGACTCGGGGCTCGACGTCGACGCGCTGGCCGCCGTCGGTCGGCGCGTGCGGGAGGCCACGACGGAGTGGGGGCTCGGCGTCCTGGCCGTCACCCACTTCGCGCGGCTCCTCGAGGTGCTCGTGCCCGACGTCGTGCACGTCATGACGGACGGGAAGGTCGTGGCGACCGGTGGGCGCGAGCTGGCCGGCCTCGTCGACCAGGCTGGCTACGCCGCCTACCGCTGACCGGCGCGGCGTTCGTCCGACTGGACCCGCGCTCAGCGACCGGGTGCCCGGACGTCGCGCGTCCCAGCCCGTCCCCGAGGCCCATGGCGCGGCCGGGCCGCACGAGGCAGGCTGTCGGTGATGGAACGGCGAGGGGACCGACCAGGTACCGGCCGGCACGTCGTGGGCACCGGCCCTCGGGCCGAGGTGGAGCCACCCGCTGTGGGCGGTACGGCGCCCGGCAACGGGTTAGGAGTCCGCCTGTCCGACGCCGAGCGCGACGCGGCCGCCGCTCGGCTGGGCGAGCACGGTGCGGTGGGCCGCCTGACGCTCGAGGAGCTGGCAGAGCGGGTGGGCGCGGCTATGGCCGCCGTCACGGACGCCGACCTCGCCCCGCTCTTCGCCGACCTGCCCGGCGCCGGCCCCCCGGCGCCGGCCCCCTCAAGGTGGCCGACGCCGGCGACCTCCAGCCACCGGCGCCCTCGACGGGGCGTGCCTCGGGCCTGACCGTCGCCGTCATGGCGAGCGCGTCCCGGCGTGGCCGGTGGCGACTGCGGCGCCGGACGGCTGCCGCCGCAGTGATGGGAAGCTGCACCGTCGACCTGCGCTCGGTCGAGGTCACGACGCCTCAGGTGGTGATCGACGCGCTGGCGGTGATGGGTTCGGTGACGGTCGTGGTCCCCGAGGGGATCGACGTCGAGCTGGCCGGTCTGGCCTTCATGGGGTCGAAGCGGTTCCGGGTGCGCGATGTGCCCTCGGCGCCGGGATCGCCACGGCTACGGGTGCGCGCGTGGGCTGTGATGGGATCGGTGACGGTGGTGAGCCGGCCGCCACCCCGGGGGAAGCGGGCTCGGTCCTCGCTGCGCCGCTGAGCCTGGACGCCTCCCGCCCGTCTCGACCCCGACCCGCCGGGACCGGTCCGTGGTCGGGTCAGCTCGCCGTGCCGACCTCGTCGAGCCCCTGGGCCAGGGTGTTCCAGCTCAGGGTGGCGCACTTGATCCGTACGGGGAACTTGACGACGCCCTGGAGCGCGGCGAGCTCGCCGAGCGCTTCGACGTCGACCGGCTCGGGCTCGCCGGAGACGATCTCGACGGGGCCCGACGCGGCACCGTCGGCTCGGTCGTGACCGTCGTGGGGGAGGGACGCCTCGTGGATCGACATCATCCCCTTGAAGGTCCGGATGAGGTCGCGGACCTCGGCGACCGGCTTCCCCTTGACCGCTGCCGACATCAGTGAGGCCGAGGACTGGCTGATCGAGCAGCCGCTGCCGGCGATCTTGATGTCGGCGAGCACCCCGTCCTCGACGTCGAGGGTCACGACGATCTCGTCGCCGCACAGCGGGTTGAACCCCTCGACCCGGTAGGCCGGCGGGCTGGGCAGCTCACCGCGGTTCCGGGGCGAACGGTAGTGGTCGAGGATGATCTCGCGGTAGAGGTCTTCGAGGCCGGCCATCAGTGTCCTTCGCCTGCTCCAGCTCCGGTCCTATGCATCGGTGCCACGTGCCCAGGGTAACCGGCGGTGCTCACGCGAAGAACGCCCGGGCCTCGCCGAGGGCGTCCGCCAGGGCGTCGACGTCGGCGAGGTCGTTGTAGAGGCCGAAGGAGGCGCGGGCGGTCGCCGTCACACCCAGCCGGCGCATCAGCGGCTTGGCGCAGTGGTGGCCCGCCCGGACGCACACCCCGTACTGGTCGAGCACCTGGGAGATGTCGTGGGGGTGGACGTCGCCCAGGACGAAGGAGACGACCCCGCCTCGCCGGGTGGCGTCGAGGGGCCCGAAGATGCGGATGGCGTCACCGAAGCGCGACTGGAGGGTGTCGAGGGCATAGGCCGTCAGCGCCACCTCGTGGCGTCGTACGGCGTCCATGCCGACTGCCCGGAGGTAGTCGACGGCCGCGCCGAGCCCGATCGCCTCCGTGATGGGAGGTGTGCCCGCCTCGAACCGCCAGGGGACCTCGTTGGGAGTGAAGCCGTCCTTGCTCACGTCGAGGATCATCTCGCCGCCGCCGAGGAAGGGGGGGAGGGCCTCCAGCAGCTCGGCGCGCCCCCACAGCACGCCGATGCCGGTCGGTCCGAGCATCTTGTGGGCGCTGAAGGCGAGGAAGTCGCACCCGAGGGAGGAGACGTCGGTGGGGAGGTGCGGCACCGACTGCGCGCCGTCGGCCACCACGACGGCCCCCACGCGGTGGGCCGCCTGGGCGAGCTCGGCGACGGGATTGATGGTGCCGAGGACGTTCGACGCACAGGTCACCCCCAGCAGCTTCACCCCCTCCAGCAGTCGGTCGAGGTCGTCGAGGACGAGCAGCCCGTCGTCGTCGATGGGCACCCAGCGGATGGTGACGTCCCGCTCGGCGGCGAGCATCTGCCAGGGGACGATGTTGGCGTGGTGCTCCATCTCGGTGAGGAGGACCGTGTCGCCGGCGCGCAGGTTGGCCCGACCCCAGGTGTGGGCCACGAGGTTGATCGCCTCGGTCGCGTTCTTCGTGAAGACGACCTCGCGGCCGGGCTCGGGCGCGCCGATGAAGCGACCGACGTTGTCCCGTGCCGCCTCGAAGCGCCGGGTGGCCTCCTCGGCCAGGGCGTAGACGCCGCGATGGACGTTGGCGTAGGAGGTCTCCTCGTAGGCGCGCATGGCGTCGAGCACTTGTCGCGGACGTTGCGAGGAGGCGGCCGAGTCGAGGTAGGTGAGGCGCCGGCCCTGCTCGGTCCGTCCGAGGAGAGGGAAGTCCGCCCGCAGGGCGCAGACGTCGAGCTCGCGCGACGGGGCCGACCCGGCGGGAGCGACCGTGCCCCTGGCCGTGCCCCGGGCCGTGCCCTCGTGGGTGCCGGCTGGCGTGCTCATGCCCGCCACGCCTCGTAGCCGTCGCGCTCGATCGCCTCGGCGAGCTCAGGTCCCCCTTCGGCGACGATGCGCCCGTCGACCATGAGGTGGACGCGATCGGCGTGGAGCTCTTGGAGCATCCGCCGGTAGTGGCTGATGACGAGGACACCGAGCTCCGGTCGCTCGGCGCGGACGGTGGCGACACCCCGGGCCACGGTCTGAAGGGCGTCGACGTCGAGGCCCGAGTCCGTCTCGTCGAGCACGGCGACCTCGGGCTCGAGCACGGCGAGCTGGAGGATCTCGTTGCGCTTCTTCTCGCCGCCCGAGAACCCCTCATTGAGGTGGCGGTCACCGAACGAGGGGTCCATGCCCAGCTTCTCCATCCACTCCATCATGGACAACCGGACCTCGAGGGCCGAGAGGTCCGTCCCCCGGCGGGCCGACAGCGCCTGGCGCAGGAACTGGATGACCGGCACGCCCTCGATGACCTCAGGCTCCTGGAAGGCGAGGAACATGCCCGCCTTGCCCCGGACGTCCGTCGGCCACCCGGTCACGTCCTCGCCGTGGAGGCGGACGGCGCCCGAGGTGACCTCGTAGGTGGGGTCGCCGAGGAGGACCTTCGCCAGGGTCGACTTCCCCGACCCGTTGGGCCCCATCAGGGCGTGCACGCGGCCCGTGCGGACCTCGAGGTCCACGCCGGCGAGGATGGGCGTTCCCTCCACGGAGACGTGGAGGTCCTCGACGGTGAGCAGGGGGGCGTGCTCGTCGGCCACATCGGCAGTGTAGCCGGTCCCGCCTATTTCCCCTATCGGCGTAGGGGGAATGTGCCGGAGGCCGGGGGCGCCTCCACGGCCTACCGTTTGACGGTGGCCGTCCAACCGCCGGTACGGTGAGCTGATGTCCGACCCGTGGAACTTCGCCGGGCCGGTGACGCAGGTCGCCGGGGCTGCCGGCACGGTCACCCTCGTCGACGAGTCGACGTTCGCCATCAGTGACGGAGCCGGGGACATGACGACCGGCTCGGCACAGGGCCTCTTCTTCCGCGACATGCGGGTGCTCTCCCGGCTCGAGGTGCTGGTGGACGGGGTGCGGGCCGAGGCGCTCGCCGCCGTCAACGAGGACCCGTTCTCCTCGACGTTCGTGTCGCGCTGCCCGCCGCCGCCGGGGCGGGCCGACTCGACGCTCATGGTGTTCCGGTCGCGCTACGTGGGCCAGGGCATGCGCGAGGACGTCACCATCCGCAACTTCGGGGACGAGCCGACCTTCTTCCGTCTCGAGGTGTTCGTCGCCGCCGACTTCGCCGACCTCTTCGCCGTCAAGGAGGGCAGGGTGGGCGCCCAGGTGGGCACCGGCGAGACCGCTGTGACGGTGCACAACCCGAGCGGCCCGTCGGCCCGCGGCCTCCCCGGCGCGTCGCGTCCCGACCGCCCGCCTGCCCGGGCGGGCGCCGACCGGCTCGTCTACGCGTACCGCCGGGGCGGGGTCAGCCGAGGCGTCGAGCTCCGCTTCACCGGGCCGGTGACCCTCGTCGAGGACCTTGCCACCTTCGAGGCGATCGTGCCCGCCCGGGGGACGTGGTCGACGTGCGTCGAGGTCGCGCCCCTCATCGACAGCACGGCGATCGATCCCCGCTACCGATGCGGGCAGCCCGTGGAGCGCGCCGCTCCGACCGAGCGGCTGGCCCGGTGGCGCCGCCAGGTGCCGGCCGTCGAGACCGACCACGCCGGCTTGAAGGCCGTGGTGTCCCGGAGCGCCGAGGACCTCGGCGCGCTGCGCATCTTCGATCCCGAGTTCCCCGAACGGGTCGTGGTGGCAGCCGGCGCGCCGTGGTTCATGACCGTCTTCGGCCGCGACTCGCTGCTCACCGCCTGGATGGCCCTCCTCGTCGACCCCGACCTCGCCCTCGGCGTGCTCCAGACCCTGGCGCGCTTCCAGGGCCGGGACGTCGACCCGCGCCGCGACGAGGAGCCCGGGCGGATCCTCCACGAGATGCGCTTCGGCGAGGCGGCGTCGCTCTCCCTCGGCGGCGGCAGCATCTACTACGGCACGGCCGACGCGACCCCGCTCTTCGTGATGCTCCTCGGGGAGCTGCGACGGTGGGGTGTGGCGCGGGAGCTGGTCGACGAGCTCCTCCCCAACGCCGAGCGGGCCATCGAGTGGATCGAGCAGTTCGGCGACGCCGACGGGGACGGCTACGTCGAGTACCACCGGGCCACCGACCGGGGGCTCGCCAACCAGGGGTGGAAGGACAGCTGGGACGGCATCCGCTACGGAGACGGGCGGATCGCCGAGGCGCCCATCGCGCTCTGCGAGGTGCAGGCTTACACCTACGGCGCCTACCTCGCCCGGGCCCACTTCGCCCACGAGGCCGGCGACGAGCGCACCTACCAGCGCTTCAGGGCCAAGGCGGCCCAGCTCAAGGCGGCGTTCAACCGCGACTTCTGGCTGGAGGACCGAGGGTACTTCGCGGTGGGCCTCGACGCCGACAAGCGGCCGATCGACTCGCTCACCTCGAACCTCGGCCACTGCCTGTGGACGGGGATCGTCGACGAGGACAAGGCGGCGCGGGTCGCCGAGGCCCTGCGGTCGCCGGCCATGTTCTCGGGGTGGGGGGTTCGGACGCTCTCGACCGACAACCGCGGGTACAACCCCATCAGCTACCACTGCGGATCGGTGTGGCCCCACGACACGGCGATCGTCGCCGCCGGGCTGGCCCGCTACGGCTACGAGGACGACGCGCTCCGGCTGGTCCTCGGGCTCCTCGACGCTGCCCAGGCCGAAGGTGGCCGGCTGCCCGAGCTCTTCAGCGGCCTCGACCGAGCGGACATCGCCGTGCCGGTCGGCTACCCGACCTCGTGCTCGCCCCAGGCGTGGGCGGCCGCCTCGCCGCTGCTGTGCCTGCGGACGATCCTCCGGCTCGACCCCTGGGTGCCCTATGGCAAGACGTGGCTCCGGCCGCGCCTGCCCGAGGGCATCGGCTACCTGAAGGTCGAGGGCGTGCCGATCGCCGGTGCCCGGGTCACCATCGAGGTCGGCGAGGGCGTCCCGGGGGGCGTCGCCGTGTCGGGCCTGCCGGCCGACGTCGAGCTCGTGCTCGCGCCCCGTCAGCCCGGTACGGCGGTGTGACGGAGGACGGCGGACCGGCCGGCCCGAGCCCGCTGCGGCGCGGCATCGGACGTCACCAGCCGCGCTCGACCCACTCGGAGAGGTGGGGGGACTCGGCGCCGATGGTCGTCCCGGCGCCGTGACCGGGCAGCACCAGCGTGTCGGGTGCGAACGAGGCGAAGAGCCGGCGCTCGATCGAGTCGATGATGGTGGCGAAGTCCGAGTGCTCGAAGCTCGTGTTGCCGGGGCCGCCGGGGAAGAGGGTGTCCCCGGTGAACAGCAGCGGCGTGCCCTCGACGGCGAAGCACACCGACCCCGGCGTATGGCCCGGCGTGGCGACGACCTGCACGCGCAGCCGGCCGACTTCCAGGGTCGACTCGTCCTCGAGCACGCTGTCGTAGGAGGGGAGCATCGACGCGTCGGCCGCGGCGACGGCCACGCCGTAGCCCGCGTCCCGCACGGCGGTGACCGCCTGGATGTGGTCCCAGTGGCCGTGTGTCTCGACGACCTGGCGCACACCGAGGGCGGTGCAGAGACCGAGAAGGCGGTCGTGCTCGTTGGCCGCGTCGACGAGCAGGGCCTCGCCGGTGTCGCGGCAGCGCAGGACGTAGACGTTGTTGGCCATCGGGCCCACCACCACCCGGTGGACCTCGACCCGGGCGTCCCGGTAGTCGACCTCGGTCGGCGACTGCGGCATGTGGTCCTCCCGTCACCCGGCGGCCGTCACCCGGCGGCCGTCACCCGGCGGCCGTCACCCGGCCGCGTCGAGCGCGAGCGTACCGGGCCGCCCCGGTCAGCTCGGAGCCGCTTGACCCGTTGGTCAACTGGGCCACCGGTCTGGTAGACAACGGGAGACCGACGTCCCCGTGCGGGGACCGCCCCAGGGGGGATGGAGACCAGCATGAATT
>JAJZJT010000343.1 GCA_021809995.1 Actinomycetes bacterium | reverse complement strand
CGGCGAGAGGACGAGCGGCGCGCGGCAGGTGGCAGCACCCGCGCTCAGGCCCGGGAGCCCTCCGGACCGAGAGGCCCGGTCGAGTAGGATGCCGCTGCTGCTCGGGCGAGTGGCGGAATTGGCAGACGCGCAGGATTCAGGTTCCTGTGTCCGAAAGGACGTGGGGGTTCAAGTCCCCCCTCGCCCACTCCGAGGTGGACTTCCGTCCACCCGTTCGTGGCATTGGCCGGCGCCGGCACCCCGGCCGGTGCCGGCGACACGGATAGTCCGGAGGACTTCGGGAGCCGTCACGAGGGCGGGGATGCTACCCCTGACGCGGTGCTCGTCGTCGGGCCCGACCGAGGGCTCGGGTCGACGAGGCCGGACGCATCCGGCTCGGACGCGACGCGGTCCTGCGCGAGCTGCTCGGCTGGGAGCGCGGTGCCGTGGAGGCCCGCGTCGACGGTGGCTGGCTGGTGCTCCACCAGCCCGAAGCCCTGATCGGCACGACGCGGCGGCGCAACTCCTCCCTCGCCGCCTACAGCCGGGTTGGAGGTGGCATCGAGTGGATCTCGCTCACGCCGGCGCCACCTTCCGCACCCATCTCGAGCGCTTCGGCCGGGGCGCAGGTCCCGTGTGCGACCAGCTCCGCGAGCCCTGCATGGACCCGGGGACCCCCTGGCGAGCCGACGACGACACCCGCCGCCTGCGGCGGGACGACAGCTTCGTGTGCCGGTGCAGCTGTGCCAAGTGCCTGACGTCCTCGACAACCGGGCCCGTGCCACGAGAGGCCTTCGCCAGAAGTTCGCCGACGGCATCGGCGCACAGGATCGCGGGTTTCGTGAAACGCAACGCAAGAAGGCCGAGCTGGCGAGCTGCCTCGATGCGACGCGCCGAGTCGTCGATGCAGACCGTCGTCTCGGGACGCAGGTCGAAGCGCCCGCAGAGGAGGTGGAAGATCACCGGTTCCGGTTTCATGAAACCGGCCTCACCGGAGACGACGGCGCCGTCGAACCAGGTGATGAAGGAGAACCGCTCCCGGGCGACCGGGAACTTGTCGGCTGGCCAGTTCGAAAGCAGGTTCAAGGGAACTCCTGTCGAGCGGAGCTCGGTGAGGATCTCCACCGACGCCGCGATCGCACCTCCCCAGACCTCGGGGAACCGCTCGTCCCATGCCCGGATCAGCTCGGTGCGCTCGGTGCGCTCGGGGTGCTCGGCGATCAACTCGGCCACGCCTTCGGCCATCGGGCGGCCACGGTCGTGCTGCTCGTGCCACGCCTACGTGCAGACAGTCGCGAGGAACTCCTCAACCGCCTCCTCAGTCGGGAGCAGCTTCCGATAGAGGTAGCGATAGTCCACATCGATGAGCACCTCACCCAGATCGAAGACGATCGCCCTGATCTCGGGCCGCTCGCCACGCGAGTCGGCGCGGTGGGCGTCAGTCACGAACGCAGGCTGCTCGATAGAGGTCAAGGTCGTTCGTCGCATTCGCTTCCCGCACTCGCAAGCCAGCGCCCGGTCGACGGCCGATGCTCGGGCCGTGCCCGCCACCTGCTCACCCACCCGGCTGTTCGTCCTCGCCACAGCTCTCGGCGAGCGCCAGCACCCCGGTGACGTGGCTGGAGTCGTGGTTGAACGCGAACACCGACCCTGCGAGGTCCGCACCGTCCCGCGCCCCGTTCGCGCACAGGTCCCGGCTGCCGCGTACGCGGCGTCGACCGGGTCACAGGGGCTCGGCGGGTCCACCCCGCCCGATGGCACCGGCTGCGCGTACTCGGCGATGGTCGCCGGCTCGAACTGCATGGGTCCTTCGGTTATCTCTACGCGAGCGGCAAATCCGCTGGTAGAGCGGGTGACGGTCGCCGAGGCACGTGAGGCACGTTGCGGGTCGACCGGGGAGAGTCGAGCGGAGTGGGACCGGGACGGCGAGCCTCGCGCGGCAACTCAGGGCTGAGGCGCGCCCCGGTAGTCGACAACGGTGACGAGCCGGAACCACCGGCCGCGCAGTCCGACCCAACGGTTGGAGAACCACGTTCCCCACCCGACCGTGAAGCCGAGCCACCTTCGCCGCCATCGGCGCCCCAGGTCGGCATGACGAAGGGGTCGGCGCAAGAGTCGCTATGCCGACATCGGCACAGCGACTACAACCACAAGTCTCCGCGCGCGTGCCGAGCGCCTGTGGCGCAAGCTGGCAGGCGTCGGTGCCGTCTCTGCCATGGTCGACCTCGGTGTCCTCTGCGAGGACGACGGCCGGCGGGACGCGGCCGAGGGGTGGCATCGGAAGGCGGCAGACGCCGGCGATACCGACGCCGCGGCGCCTGTCCGCTCAGTCCCCGGCCGCATCGGGATCGGCGACCGGGAGACGTAGCCAGGAGAGCATCTGCCGCAGCTTGCCATAGGCCTCGAGCCGGGCCGCGTCCGAGCCCGCCGCCTCGGCCTGCTCGATCAGGGCCCCCAGCCGATGCACCATCGACGGGCCCAGCTCGAGCAGCCCCCCGCTCCCGGCCGAAGCCCGCCTGGCCAGCACGTAGCGGGCGGTGGCACCCTCGGGCACGTCGACGGCGGTGGACAGATTGCCGATCGTGGCCATCGGGTCCACGTGCGTGAAGAGCGCGACGTCGGCCTTGAAGTTGGCGTCGGGG
>JAJZJT010000342.1 GCA_021809995.1 Actinomycetes bacterium | reverse complement strand
CCCAGGGCACCGCCGACCCGGTGAACGTCCCGTCGTGCAGCGTCGAGCTCTACGACGCCGCGCCGGCGCCCAAGTACTACCTGAGCTTCTTGGGTGCCGGGCACCTCCCCCCCTACCAGGACCCCGGCACCGACCTCTCCACCCTCGAGACGGTGAGCACCGACTTCCTCGACGCCACGCTGAAGGGCGACCAGGGGGCGGCGACCACGCTGCTCGCCGCCGGGAACGTGCCCGGGGCCACCACCGTCACCGACGCGCCGTCGGTCGGGCCGCCCACGGCGCCGTTCTGCCAGGACACGCCGGCGGGGTGAGGCCGGGCCGGGGCCCGGAGGCGGTCAGGGCTCCGGGTGGGCGAGCGCCTCGGTCAGGGCCTCGGCGGCGACGGTCACCGTGCGGTCGAGGTCGGCGTCGGTGTGGGCCATCGACGGGAAGGCGACCTCGTAGGGACCGGGGGCGACGGCCACCCCCCGGCGGAGCAGCGCCCGGAACAGGCGGGCGTAGACGCCGGTGGCGGCGGCGGCGTGCGCACCCTCGACGTCCCGCACGGGCCCGCTCCCAGCCGGGACGAAGGCCAGCCCGAAGAGCGGGCCCACACGCGGCACGTGCACGTCGACACCCTCGCCGGCGCTGCGGACGACCTCGACGAGGGCGGCCTCGAGCCCGGCAGCCAGGCGTGCGACGCGCCCGGCGAGATCGCCGTAGGCGTCGTCGTCGACGGTCCCCAGCACGGCGAGCCCGGCAGCGGTGGCGAGCGGGTTCCCCGACAGGGTGCCGGCCTGGTAGACGGGGCCGTCGGGGGCGAGCACGGCGAGGACGTCGCGCCGGCCACCGAAGGCGCCGACCGGCAGCCCCCCTCCGATCACCTTGCCGAAGCACCACAGGTCGGGCCGGATGCCCGACCACGCGGTGGCGCCCCCCAGCCCGAGGCGGAACCCGGTGATCACCTCGTCGAACACGAGGAGGGCGCCGACGGCGTCGCACGCCGCCCGCAGCCCCGCGAGGAAGCCCGGCTCGGGCGGGACGAGGCCCATGTTGGCGGCCACCGGCTCGACGAGGACGCAGGCGACGCGGTCGTCGAGCTCGGGGACGACGTTGTAGGGGGCGACCACGGTGTCGGCGACGGCACCCGGCGGCACCCCCGCCGAGCCGGCCAGCCCGAGCGTGGCCACCCCGCTGCCCGCCGTCGCCAGCAGGGCGTCCGAGTGCCCGTGGTAGCAGCCGGCGAAGGTGACCACCCGCGACCGCCCCGTGAAGCCGCGGGCGACCCGGACGGCGCTCATGGTCGCCTCGGTGCCCGACGACACGAGGCGGACCTGTTCGCAGCCGTCGACCCGGGCGCAGATCGCCTCGGCCAGGAGCACCTCGCCCTCGGTCGGCGCGCCGAAGGTCGTGCCGAGGGTCGCGGCCCGGCGGACGGCCTCGACGACGGCGGGGTGGGCGTGGCCGAGCAGCGAGGCCCCGTAGGACTGGACGTAGTCGAGCAGCTCGCGGCCGTCCGCGTCCCACACCCGGGCACCCGCCCCGCGGGCGACGAAGTACGGGTGGCCCCCGACCGAGCCGAACGCCCGCACGGGCGAGTTGACGCCGCCGGGCACGACGGCCAGCGCCCGGGCGAAGAGCGCCTCGGAGCGGGTCGCCTCAGCCACCGAGCACCTCGGCCAGCCCGCCGGCGAAGTAGGTGAGGACGAGGTCGGCCCCGGCCCGCTTGACCGCCGTGACCTGCTCGAGGGCGACGGCCGGGCCGTCGAGCCACCCCCGCTCGGCGGCGGCGCAGACCATCGCGTACTCGCCGCTCACGTGGTACGCGGCCACCGGGACGTCCACCGTGCGGGCTACGTCGGCCACGACGTCGAGGTTGGTCATCGCCGGCTTGACCATGACGAGGTCGGCGCCCTCGGCCACGTCGAGGGCAACCTCGCGCCACGCTTCGCGTCGGTTGGCGACGTCCTGCTGGTAGCCGCGGCGGTCACCGCCACCGGCGATCGTCACGTCGACGGCGTCGCGGAAGGGCCCGTAGAGGGCCGAGGCGTACTTGGCGGCGTAGGCCATGATCGCCACCTCGGCGTGCCCGGCGTCATCGAGCGCGGCACGGATGGCAGCGACCTGGCCGTCCATCATCCCGCTCGGGGCGACCACGGCAGCTCCTGCGTCGGCCTGCGAGACCGCCGCCCGGGCGTACAGCGGCAGGGTGGCGTCGTTGTCGACGCAGCCGCTCGCCGGGTCCACCACGCCGCAGTGCCCGTGGTCGGTGAACTCGTCGAGGCAGGTGTCGGCCATGGCGACGACGTCGTCGCCCACCGCGTCGCGCACGGCGGCGAGCGCCCGCTGCACGATGCCGTCGGCCGCGTACGCCTGCGAGCCGACGGCGTCCTTGTCCCCCGGGCGGGGCAGGCCGAAGAGGATCACGCCGGGCACGCCGAGGCCGGCGAGCCGGCGGACCTCGGCGACCAGTGAGCCGAGGGTGTGCTGGACGACACCGGGCAGCGACGGCACCGGGCGCGGGTCGTCGATGCCGTCGGCGACGAACAGCGGGGCGACGAGGTCGTCGACCGACAGGCGGGTCTCGGCGACGAGGCGGCGCAGCGCCGGCGTGCGGCGCAGCCGGCGGGGGCGCGCCGCGGGG
>JAJZJT010000341.1 GCA_021809995.1 Actinomycetes bacterium | reverse complement strand
CGATGTAGTCGACGCCGAGCGCGGCCAGCACCTGGGCCTCGGCGAAGTGGCCGATACGCGCCTTGGCCATCACCGGGATCGTCACCGCCGCCTTGATCCCCTCGATGAGAGCGGGGTCGCTCATGCGCGCCACGCCGCCATCGCGGCGGATGTCGGCGGGCACCCGCTCGAGGGCCATGACCGCCACGGCGCCGGCGTCCTCGGCCACCTTGGCCTGCTCGGCGTCCACGACGTCCATGATGACGCCGCCACGGAGCATCTCGGCGAGGCCGCGCTTGACGGTGAACGTCCCCGTGGCCGGGGACGACTCGTCCGGTGAGCTGGCGTTCGGCACGGAGGTCGGCATGCTCCCAGCTTAGTGGTGCGCCCGCTCGCCTTCGGGCGGGCACCGCCCCCCGGCCAACGACGGCTGCGGCACCGGCGCGCCCCCGACCGGCCGCCGTCGCCGACGGTCGCGGCCGGGAGCGCCCGGGCCGGGGATCAGGCCTGCAGGACGGCCTCTGCCTCGATCTCGATGGTGACGCGCTTGGCGACGACCAGGCCGCCGGCCTCCATCACCGCACCGAAGGAGACCCCGAAGTCGTCCCGGTCGATCTCGGTCGATGCGCTGAAGCCGACCCGGTGGTTGCCGTAGGGGTCCTTCACCACGCCCTCGATCCTCGTGTCGAGGGTGACGGTGCGCGTCACGCCCCGGATGGTGAGGTCGCCCACGACGTCCCAGCGACCCTTGCCCGTCGGCCGGACCGCCGTGCTCTGGAACGTCCAGGTCGGGTGGTTCGCCACGTCGAAGAAGTCGTTCGTCCGCAGGTGGTCGTCACGACTCTGGTCGCGCGTGTCCACGCTGCTGGCGTCGATGGTCACCTGCACCGACGACTGGGTCGGGTCCTCGGCAACCTCGAGGGTCCCCTCGAAGGAGGTGAACCGGCCCCGCACCTTCGAGACAGCCATGTGGCGCACCGCGAAGCCCACGTGGGTGTGGGCCTGGTCGAGCGCGTACCTGCCGACCGCGGGGAGCTCCACCCCGTCGACCACCCTGCTTGTCACCTCTGTGCCGTCAGTCATCGTCTCCTCCAGGTTCCTCGTCCTCGTGGTCCGAACGACCACTGGTCCGTCTGCCGGTCGCAGCCCGGATCGCGACGACCCGGGCCCACTTCCCCTACCCCTCGGGTCCGGGGAGCTGCTTGCTTCCGCAACTACACTACTCGGGATCACTTGCGTCTGCAACTACCCGCTCCGCTCCTACTAGACTCGGGGCATGCCTCGACCAGGCACTGCGGTAGACGGCCCGAGTGCGCGACCGTTCGCGCACCACGGCGACGACCTGCCGGGCGCCGTCGGCACCCCGGCGCCGGTCGGCGCCGACGCCGACCGGATGACGACGGCTGGGCTCCTCTTCGAGGCGGCCGGGGGGCTCCGGCGCCTCGTCGAGCACTTCCTGGCCGCCGGGTCGGGCGCCTCGAGCCAGTCTCTCGACGTCCTGGTCCGCCTGTCGCGCACGCCCGGGGCCCGCCTGCGCATGAGCGAGCTCGCCGACCAGATCTCCCTCACGCGTAGCGGGCTCACCCGCGCCGTCGACCGGCTCGAGCAACAAGGCCTGGTCGAGCGAGCGTCCTGCCCCGAGGATGGGCGGGGTGCCTTCGCCGTGCTCACGCCCGCCGGCGCGCGCGTGATGGCGGAGCTGCTGCCTGCACATGCGGCGCAGCTCGACGAGGTGTTCGGCGGGATCTTCACCATCGAGGAAGAGCGGACGTTGACGTCGCTCCTCCGGCGTCTACGCGACCACGTCCACGCTGCTGCGACCTCGGGCGCCGGCGAGCTCGACGCCCCCGGAGGCTGCCCTGACGCCGAAGGCGTCGGCTAGCCCGAGGCCCCTCCTGGCCCGACGCCGAATGCGACGCTCACTCGAGGGCCAGGGCGGCCGCTCGAACGGCGGTGTGGTCGAGGTTGCCCAGCTGCGCCACGTCGTGGGCGCCGACCGGGTCCACCCACAAGGGACGCGTGCAACGAGCAACCCGTCCCCGCTCCCACGGCGCCGGTGCCGACCCGGTCGACGCCGCCACGGACAGCAACCGCTCGAGCGCCGCGGCCAGCCCGGGCGGGTACCGGACCACGGCGACGGCCCGCTGGTCGGCACGGAACGCCCGGGACGGTCCGAGCAGCGCGCGCACGCGCCCTGCGCCACGGCTGCCCGTCATGGCGAGCGGTGCAGTGACGCCGAGCGCTGCCGCCGCGACTTCGGTGTCGTGGAGCTTGACCCGGACCAGCTCGTGCGCGAGGACGGCCTCGAGCTCGACGACCGACAGGGACGGCTCCAACCCAGCCGTCACGACCAGGCACGACGATCTTCCCGGCCGGGCGAGCACGAGCGCGTTGGCACCGGGGTGGTCCACCACCAGCACCTCGGGCGGTTCGACGCCCATCGTGGCGCAGAGCCCCTCGGCGAGGTTGCGCAGCCGGGGGAGCTCACCGGCGCCGGGCGAGCGCGCACCGAGCGACCGGACGACGAGACCGGTGGTCCCCCGCCGCACGAGCACCCCGCACGCGACGCCGACCACGACGGCGGAGGCGAGCCCGGCGGCGATGCCCGCGCCGGCTCCGGCGACCAGCCCCTCGACGACCCCGAGGACCACCCCCAC
>JAJZJT010000340.1 GCA_021809995.1 Actinomycetes bacterium | reverse complement strand
AAACGTAGGCGGAGACTGGCGTTGCTCGCGTCAGGCCCAGGTCAGGGCGCCCACGGATCTGTCAGGAGAGCCCGAAAACACGCTCAACGGGATAGCCCGGAAACTCCCGCTAGCGCCGGCCCGGGAGGCACCGCCGGCCACGGAGGCCGGCCCGGGAGGCACCGCCGGCCACGGAGGCCGGCCCGGGAGGCACCGCCACCCGCTACCGTCGTCCCCGATGGCGATCCCCGACGACGAGGTGGCCCGGGTCCGGGCGGCGACCGACATCGTCGCCCTGGTGGGGGAGCACGCCGCGCTGAAGCGCCAGGGTCGCCGCTGGGTCGGCCTGTGCCCCTTCCACACCGAGAAGACCCCCTCCTTCAGTGTCAACGCCGAGGAGGGCTTCTACTACTGCTTCGGCTGCCAGGCATCCGGCGACGTCATCACTTTCGTGCGCGAGGTCGAGCACCTCGACTTCGTCGATGCCGTGCGCCTGCTGGCCGACCGGGCGGGGATCGCCCTTCACGAGGACGAGGCGTCGAGCGGTGACGCGCACCGCCGGCGCGAGCTGCTCGACGTGCTCGAACGGGCCGCCCAGTGGTACCACGAACAGCTCGTGGGCAGTCCCGACGCCGGCCCCGCACGTGACTACCTACGGTCGCGCGGCTACGACGGCGGCACCGTCCGACGGTTCCGGCTCGGCTGGGCGCCCGACCAGTGGGACGCGTGCTGCCGCGCCCTGGGCCTCGACGAGCGCCTGGCGACGGGCACCGGCCTCGGCTTCGTCAACCGGCGCGGCCGGCTGCAGGACGCCTTCCGGGGCCGCGTGATCTTCCCCGTCTGCGATCCCTCGGGGCGCCCTGTCGCCTTCGGCGGTCGGGTGCTGCCCGGCAGTGCCGACCCGGCCAAGTACAAGAACTCGGCCGAGACGCCCGTCTACGCCAAGCGGCGCGTGCTGTACGCCCTCAACTGGGCCAAGACCGACGTCGTCCGGACGGGCGAGGTCGTGGTGTGCGAGGGGTACACCGACGTGATCGGCTTCTTCCAGAGCGGGGTCGAGCGGGCGGTGGCCACATGCGGCACGGCGCTGGGTGACGAGCACTTCCGGTTGCTGCGCAACTTCGCCCGGCGGGTGGTGCTCGCGTTCGACGCCGACGGGGCGGGCCAGTCGGCGGCGGGGCGCTTCTACGAGTGGGAGCGCCTCCACGAGGTCGACGTGGTCGTGGCTGCCCTCCCTGCGGGCTCCGACCCCGCGGAGGTGGCCCGGAGCGATCCCGAGGCGCTGCGCCGCGCCGTTGCCGAGGCGCGGCCCTTCCTGCAGTTCCGAGTGGAGCGGGTCCTCCAGGCCGCCGACCTGTCGACCGCCGAGGGCCGGGCCAAGGCGGCCGAGACCGCCCTGGCAGCCGTGGCCGAGCACCCCGACGACCTCGTGCGGGACCAGTACGTGATGACCGTCGCCGAGCGGTGCCGGCTCGAGCCGGCAGCCCTGCGCCGTCGCCTCGAAGCCCTCCGCCAGGGTGGGGGCGTCCCGCCTCAGGGGGGACGTGGTGAGGGTTCCGACGGGCGGGGTGTGTCGTCCGGACGGACTGGACGGCGAGCGCAGGCGCCGGGTGGGCCCAGTGACGAAGGCTGGGTGCGCGAGCCTGACGACGGGTCCTCCGACGACGGGCGGGGCAACGGGCCCCGCCCCGCAGGTGGTCGTCCGAGCCGGCACGGCCCCCCCGCCGCCGCGACGTCGGGCGAGCACCGGCCGGGGCTCGAAGCCCTTCGCTTCGCCATCCACCGGCCCGAGGAGGTGTTCGCCCGCCTCGAGGACGTGCTTTTCCTCGACGAGGTCCAGCGGGAGGCGTTCTGCGTCCTTGCCGGCAGCGACGACCTCCACGCGGCGCTCGCCGCCGCGCCCGAGAGGGTCCGGGAGCTCCTTGCCCGGCTCGCCGTCGAGGAGCCCGTGGGGGTGGCCGACGACGTGGTGCTCCAGCTGGTCCGGAACGCCTCACGCCGGGCGCTCGGCGAGCTCGCACACGCCGCCGCAGGAGATCCGTCGGTCGCCACCGAGGCAGCCGAGGCGGCGTCGTGGCTGCACAGCCTCGACGACCCCGTCTCCGGGAGTGCCGCCACCGAGCGCTTGGTAGCCTGGCTTCGGGCTAGGGAGAGGCGAACGTGACGGAGCCACAGCCATGACCGCCGAGGACATCGTGCCCGCCGGCACCACGACCGCCGACGAGCGGTCGGAGCCGGGCGGCGCCGTCGCCGACGTCGTACCCGGTACCGTCGCCAGCGGTGTCCCCGAGGCGGGCATGGCCGTGCTGCTGGCCCGCGGTCGGGAGCGCGGTGCCCTGACGCCCGACGACCTCATGGAGGTGCTCCGGTCCGTCGAGCTGACCCCCGAGGTCATCGTGAGCGTCGTCGACCGGGTGCAGGCGGCGGGGATCGAGTTCGCCGACGAGTCACCCGAGCAGCTCGCCGGCGGGGAGGGCGCCGCCGCCGGGCCGGTCGAGGCCGCGGACGAGGTGTCAGGAGCCACCGGGGACCGGTCGTCTGCCGGGGCCACGACATCGTCCACCATCACCCCGCTCCGCCCACGCGACGCGTCCCGGCGTCCCGCCTCGCGGCTCGAGGCGGCGGACGCGTCGGAGCCCTCGGACGACGGCGGCACGCC
>JAJZJT010000339.1 GCA_021809995.1 Actinomycetes bacterium | reverse complement strand
AAGCCCGACAGCAGCGCGGTCCACGCCCACAGGATCAGCACACTGCGCCGGTGGCCGTGACCGAGCCGGAGCAGGCGGTGGTGGAGGTGGTTCTTGTCCGGCGTGGCGAACCCCGTCCGGGTGGCGGTCCGGCGGACGAAGGCGAACGCCAGGTCGAAGAGCGGCACTCCGAGGATGAAGAACGGGATGAAGAGGGGCGCGAAGAAGAAGTAGGTCTGGCCGCTCTGGAACGTACCGGCCGTGCGTCCTCCGATGAGCATGGTCGCCGCCGCCATGAGCAGGCCCAGGAGCAGCGCGCCCCCGTCGCCCATGAAGATGCGGGCCGGGTGGAAGTTGTGGGGCAGGAAGCCCAGGCAGATCCCGCAGGTCACCACGGCCACGAAGGGCCCGATGTCGTCGGTGGGGAGGTTGCCGAGCGCCTGGAGGTGGAAGCCGTAGACGGCGAGCGCCCCCGAGGCGATGGCCACGACGCCGGCGGCCAGGCCGTCGAGGCCGTCGATCAGGTTGATGGCGTTGGTGATGGCGATGACCCACACCGCGGTGAGCAGCGGGGTGACGTCGGTCGAGAGGACGACGAAGCCGGCGAGAGGGATCTTGAACTGGAACCAGGTCACACCGAGGAAGTAGAGGATGCTGGCCGCCAGGACCTGCCCCGCCATCTTCGCCGGGGCCGACATGTTGCGGAGGTCGTCGATGACCCCGACGACGAACACGGCCGCAGCCCCGAGGACCAGCCCGAGCGGCTCGGAGGACCCGGCGAAGAGGCCGCGCAAGGAATGCACGAAGGCGGCGAAGCACACGGCCACGAGCAGGGCGAGGAACATGGCGACACCCCCGGCCTCGGGCGTGACGCGCTGGTGGACCTTGCGGGCGTCGGGTTGGGCCACGTAGCCGACGACCGTCGCCAGGCGCCGGGCCGGGAAGGTGAGCAGCCACGACGCCACGACGGCGACGGCGAAGACGACGGCGTACCAGTTGAGGGGGATGGTGCCGGTCACCGCACCAGGCAGGGCCCGACCACCGTGGGGGGCCGGTCAGGCCCCGGCCGTGCCGAGGGTCGGGTAGGGAGCGAACCGGGCGCACAGCTCGGCGACCTCGCCGCGGACCGTCGCGACGACCGCGTCGTCGTGCCGGGAGCGCAAGGTCCGACCGATCAGCGCGCCCACCTGGCGCATCTCGGCTGGGCCCATGCCGGCGGTCGTCTCGGCGGCCGTGCCGAGGCGGAGCCCCGAGGTCACGAACGGGGAGCGCGGGTCGTCGGGGATGGTGTTCCGGTTGCAGGTGATGCCGGCGCGGTCGAGGACCTCCTGGGCCTCCTTGCCGGTGAGCTCCTCGTCGAACGTGCGCAGGTCCACCAGCACCTGGTGGTTCTCGGTGCCGCCGGAGACGAGCCGGAACCCGGCCTCGGCGAGGGTTCCGGCGAGGGCGGCGGCGTTCTCCACCACGGCGGCGGCGTACGCGCGGAACTCGGGACGCGCGGCCTCGGCGAAGGCGACCGCCTTGGCCGCCACGACGTGCTCGAGAGGCCCGCCCTGCAGGCCCGGGAACACCGCCGAGTCGATGGCCTTCGCCAGGTCGGCACGGCACAGGATGGCGCCGCCGCGCGGTCCGCGCAGCGTCTTGTGCGTGGTGAAGGTGACCACGTCGGCCACGCCCACCGGCGAGGGGTGGACGCCACCGGCGATGAGCCCTGCCGGGTGGGCGGCGTCGAAGAGGAACCGGGCGCCGACCGAATCGGCGATCTCGCGGAAGGGAACCGGGTCGATGATGCGGGCGTACGCCGTCGAGCCGGCCACGATGAGCTTGGGGCGCTCGCGCCGGGCGAGGTCGGCCACCTGGTCGAAGTCGATCACCTCGCCGGGCTTGTCGGGGTCGCCCGTCGCCGGGGAGACCCCGTAGGACACGAAGCGCCACACCTTCGAGGTGATGCTGGCCGGCGACCCGTGGGTGAGGTGCCCGCCGTGGTCGAGGCGCATCGCCAAGATGGTGTCGCCGGGCTCGAGCAGCGCCTGGTAGACGGCGAGGTTGGCCGTCGCTCCGGCGTGGGGCTGGACGTTGGCGTGGTCGGCCCCGAAGAGCGCCGTCGCACGCGCCCGGGCCAGTTCCTCGACCTCGTCGACGACTTGGTTGCCGCCGTAGTACCGACGGCCCGGGTAGCCCTCGGCGTACTTGTTGGTGAGGACCGAGCCCGACGCGGCGAGGACCGCCGGAGAGGTGAAGTTCTCCGAGGCGATGAGCTGGAGCGTCGTGGCCTGGCGCTCGGCTTCCTCACCGAGGAGCCGGGCGACTTCGGGGTCGGTGGCCAGCCAGGCGTCGAACGGCGATGCAGCGAAGGGGGTCATCTGGCGGACGCCTGCCTCTCTCCCGGGCCTCCCCGGCGCTCTCCCTCGACGCCCCGCAGCCCGCGCTCCTCGCCGAGCCCGTCGCGGCTGCGGCGAGTGACGGCTACGGGCGGCCCCGCCGGGCCCGAGGCGCGGGAAGCCTCGTCGCGGGCGATGGCGTCGATACGGCGCTGGTGGCGGCCTCCCTCGAACGCCGTGTGGAGGAACGTCGTCACCACGTCGGCGGCCTGGGCTGCGCCGATGGTCCGCCCGCCCAGGCAGAGGACGTTCGCGTCGTTGTGCCGCCGGGCCAGCGACGCCGTCGTG
>JAJZJT010000338.1 GCA_021809995.1 Actinomycetes bacterium | reverse complement strand
CCCCGGTCGAACCCGACCCGGGCCTCGAGGAGCCTCAGGTGGTCGATGATGGCGGCTGACGACTTCCTCCTGCCGCCGCTCCCGAACCATCTCTTCCAGCGTGACAACTCGTGCTGGATCTACGGCGGGGTCACGCTGAACCCGATGGCCAAGCCGGCCCGCCGTCGCGAGACGATCCACTCGCGGGCCATCTACCGCTACCACCCCGTGTTCGCCGACGCGAAGTTCACGGTCCGCTACCGCGACGACGAGCAGCACGAGCCGGCCACGCTCGAGGGCGGCGACGTGCACGTCATCGGGAACGGCGCGGTGCTCGTCGGGATGGGCGAGCGGACCACGCCGATGGCGGTCGAGCTGGTGTCCTCGCGCCTGTTCGAGACCGGGCAGGCCACGAGCGTGATCGCGGTCGAGCTGCCCAAGTCCCACGCCACCATGCACCTCGACACGGTCATGACCATGGTCGACCGGGCGACGTTCGTCGTGTACCCGTACCTCGACCGCCACCTGCGCAGCTGGACGGTGACCCCAGGGGACGAGCCCGGCCAGGTCCGCCTCGCCCACAACCACTCCCTGTGGGAGGCGGTCGCCGCGGCCCTCGGCATCGACGCCTCCGAGCTCACCGTGCTGTCCACCGACGAGGACATCCGGGCAGCCGAGCGCGAGCAGTGGGACGATGGGGCCAACTACCTCGCCGTCGCCCCCGGCGTGGTCTACGGCTATGAGCGCAACGTCCCCACGAACACGATGCTGCGGCGCCACAGGATCGAGGTCGTGACCGTGACCGGGTCCGAGCTCGGCCGGGGCCGAGGTGGCCCTCGGTGCATGACCTGCCCGATCGAACGCGACGCCTAGACCCTTGCTTGGACGAAGGAGACTGGAGACAGACCATGGACCTGCGTGGACGCAGCTACCTGAAGGACGCCGACTTGAGCGCAGAGGAGTACGGCGCGGTCTTGGACCTCGCCGAACAGCTGCGGCGAGAGAAGCGCGAGGGTGCCGAGCAGCAGCGCCTCGTGGGCAAGCACATCGCCCTCTTGTTCGAGAAGACCTCGACGCGCACCCGCTCCGCGTTCGAGGTCGCCGTCCAGGACGAGGGCGGGCACGCCACGTACCTCGGGCCAGGCGAGAGCCAGTTCGGGGTCAAGGAGTCGACGAAGGACACCGCCCGGGTGCTCGGCCGCCTGTTCGACGGCATCGAGTTCCGCGGCTTTCGCCAGTCCGACGCCGAGATCCTGGCGGACTTCTCGGGGGTGCCGGTGTGGAACGGCCTCACCGACCGCTGGCACCCGACGCAGAGCATGGCCGACCTGCTCACCATGCGGGACCACGCCGGGCGACCGCTCACCGAGGTGTCGGTCTGCTTCCTCGGCGACGCCGCCAACAACACCTGCGCCTCCCTCCTCACCGCCGGAGCCCTCATGGGCATGGACGTGCGCGTCGCCGCGCCGACCGCCCGACGGCCGGCGCCGGAGGTCTGGCGAGACGCCCACAGCCTCGCGGCCGCCACCGGGGGCTCGCTCACCCTCACCGACGACCCGCGCGAAGGCGTCGACGGCGTCGACTTCCTCTACACCGACGTCTGGCTGTCGCTCGGCGAGGCCGAGGAGCTGTGGGACGAGCGCATCGACCTCCTCCAGCCCTACCAGGTCAACGCCGCGCTGGTGGCGGCCACCGGGAACCCGGACGTGAAGCTGCTCCACTGCCTGCCGTCCTTCCACAGCACCGACACCGAGGTCGGCCGGCGGATCTTCGACAAGCGCGGGCTCGAGGCGATGGAGGTCACCGACGAGGTGTTCGAGTCGCCAGCCTCCGTGGTCTTCGACGAGGCCGAGAACCGGCTCCACACCATCAAGGCGATCTTGGTCGCGACGCTCCGGGGCCTCGAGGTCTGAGGTGCGCGTGGTCGTGGCGCTGGGGGGCAACGCCCTCCTCGAGCGAGCCGAGCGGCCCGACGCCGAGATCCAAGAGGGCCACGTCCTACCTGCCGTGGACGCGCTCGCCCCGATCGCGCGCGACCACGAGCTGGTCGTCACCCATGGCAACGGCCCCCAGGTCGGCCTGCTGGCGGCCGAGAGCGAGAAGGACCCCGACCTCGAGCACCCCTGCTCGCCGAGCACGTCCGAGCCGACGCCCTCGTGATCCTGACCGAAGTGCCGGCGGTCGAGGTCGACCACGGCACCCCTCGGGCACGGCCGATCGGCCGCACCACCGTCGTCGAGCCGACAGGCGGCGCCGGCCGCCGATGAGCTCGAGTCAGGCGAGGAACGAGAGGGAGAACAAGGGGAAGGAGCAGACCATGGACGTGCCAGCCGCTGGAGCCGCCGACGCTCTGGCGTTCTTCGGCGCCACGGGCGACCTCGCGCACAAGATGATCTTCCCAGCGCTCTACCAGATGGTGAAGCACGGCACGCTCGGCGTCCCGGTCATCGGGGTCGCGTTCTCGGGATGGGACGTGGAGCAGCTCCGCCGCCGTGCGCGCGACAGCGTCGAGCGCACGCCGGCGGGCGTCGACGACACGGGCGCGCTCGACCGGCTGCTCTCGCTGCTGCGCTACGTCGACGGCGACTACGAGGACCCGGCCACGTTCGACCAACTCCGGCGCCTCCTCGGCGAGGCCCGCCACCCGGCGCACTACCTCGCCGTCCCGCCCTCCATGTTCGCGACGGTGATCGAGGGGCTCCGCGCCGGAGGGCTCACCGACG
>JAJZJT010000028.1:7933-16104 GCA_021809995.1 Actinomycetes bacterium | reverse complement strand
GGTCATGATGACCGGTGCTACCGACCGACGCCGACCACTGGAGACCCAAGGATGCCAGGTACACCGCTGTCCCTGCCCGAGCGCGAGGAGATCGCCGCCCCGGCTACCAGCACCGACGTGGGCGTTGGCGAAGTCTGCGAAGACGGGTTCATGGACCTCCCTTGGGCCAAGACGGCGGGTTCGCTATGAGAACAAGGGGTTCCGGGTTCGATTTGGACAAACGACACAGCGACGCGGGCCAGCATCCGGTCGACACGCGACCCGCCCGTGCCCGCCAGCAGGCAAAGAGGAGTGTTGACGGCGTGACTGGTTGAGCATCAGGGGACGCGTTCCGGCAGCGCTGTCTGCGCGGGCGGTTGGGATGGCGACGACCGAGTACCTCCACCGACAAGAACATGGGGTCCGATCCCCGGTTCCAACAGAGTCGTCCGGTGCACCGGGCTCGCCGGGCAAACCGCCAACATCGCGCATCAGTTAGAACCGGCAGGTCGATGCCGATCGGCGACAAATCGATCCCAGCAGTGGCCGGTGGTGCCAGTTTGAGTTGACATTCCCACGTCAGCGGCCTGCGCCCGCCACGGCCCTGCCAGGCTCAGGCCGGAAGGGTGCAACCGCACCCGGGGGTGGCGCGTGTGTAGTGGGTGGAGCTGGACGAGGCCAGGGGGCTGGACCGTGCCGAACAGAGGGGAGGCAGGTCCAGGCGGAGGGAACGACTTCGACGCCGTCTACCGGGCGTCGTACGCGAGGCTCGTCGGCCAGCTGTACGTCGTCACCACCAGTCGCACAGAAGCCGAGGAAGCGGTGCAAGAGGCCTTCGCTCGGCTCTGGGCTCGCTGGGACCACGTCGGCGGCTACGAGAAGATCGAGGCATGGGTGCGGCGCGTGGCGATCAACGTCGCCATCGGTCGCTGGCGTCGTGCGGCGCGCGAGCGACCACTTCCAGAGGTCACCGCTGCGGCGGTCGATCTCACGGGATCGGACGTCGAGGTGCTCCTCGCTCTGCGCAAGATCCCCATCCATCAGCGCTCGGCGCTGTTCCTCCATCACGTCGTCGGTCTGTCCGTCGAGGAGGTCGCCGACGAGATGTCGAGCAAGCCAGGAACCGTGAAGTCGTGGCTGAGCCGCGGCCGGGTTTCGCTCGACGGTCTCCTCGGCAGTCCCCAGGACTAACCGGATCACTCGGAGAAGACGGATCGCTCGGGAAGCAGAGGAGTGACAGCCATGGCAACTGAGCACGGCGACGACCCGATCGGCTCGGCGCTCGGGCACGTGGCCACTGCCGTCGAGCGGGTGGTAGTGCCCCCCGACGTGCGGTTCATCGCCCAGCGGGCCCGCCACCTCGAGCACCGGCGACCGTACCGACGGGTCTCGGTGGCCGCGTCGGTCGTCCTCATTGTCGCAGCAGCGACCGCCGCCGCCGTTGTCCTCCCCGGTCACGAGCGGCCCCCGGGGCCAGCAGGCATCGCTGCGATCCCCAGCCATGTCGTGCGCTTCGGCGACGTCCAGCTCGTCGTGAAGGACCTGCCGGTCGTCGCTCGCCGTGCCACGTCGATCCCAGCGTCGAACGTGGCGTCGCTCCACCTCCCGGCGGCAAGCGCCAACCACGCCTCCATCGCCTTTGGAGGCGGGAACGTGTGGGTGCTCGAACACGCCGCCACCGCCACCTCGGCCCCCTGCGGCCGGCTCGTGGCGGTCCGCGCCACCTCGGCCCAGGTGGTCGGATCGGTGCCGATCGCCCTGTGCCCCCACGCCCTCGCCTACGGGGCGGGGTCAGTGTGGGTGCTTTCCTCGCAGATCGGGGTGACCGGCTACCAGCTCGTCCGAGTCGATCCCTCGACGTTCACCGTCCGCTCGACGCTCACCATCGACGGCGGGCCCGGCGGCGTCACGCCCCAAGGCGACACCGGCGTCAAGTACCAGTTCGTAACCGTGAGCAGCGGTCAGGTGGTCGCGGCAGTCCAGGAACCGAGCGGTGCCGCCCAGCTCACCGCACTCGACGGAGCAACCGGGACGGTCACGAGGTCGGTGACGCTCCTCCGGTCAGACGGACCGGTGACGGGTCTCGGAGCGGCCGGGGGCACCGTGTGGGTCGGGACGGCGAACGGCCGGGTGATCTCCTTCAACCCGAGCAGCGGGGCACTCTCCCGTGGCGTCCGGCTCGGGACCCGTGTGGCGAGCCTCGCGGCCGCAGGGTCCGAGCTGTGGGTGACCGTGAACGTGCCGGTCCCCCCACACGCCACGTACGCAGGGCTCGACACCCTGCGCCTCGACCCGACGACCGGCAAGATCGCCCAGGACACCGGCCTCCCGATGACCTTCGTCTCCACCGACGGCACATCGGTCTGGGCGCTGGGCAGCGCCCCGCCATACAGGTCCGACGCCGGCCTCCTCGCCAAGATCGCTGCCGTGGCTGGGACCATGAGCGACAAGGCGCAGCTCCCCGCGACCGGGTACATCGCGCCGGACACCCTCGGCGTCTACGCAGGCACTGCGTGGGTCGTCAACGACAGCGCGGGCACCCTCACCAGGATCAGCCCCTGACAAGCACCCGAGGCAACTTCCAACTAGGCCAACGGTCCGCCGTGCGAACGAGCCTCACGCATAGGTACTTTGCTGGCCCACGCGATCCTCCGAGTGCAAGTGGAAGCTTCCCTGGCAGATATTATTGCCGCACTCACAGCTCGCACTTACCTGATCGAATGAAGTAAGCGACATCCTCACTCTCATTATGACAACGACATCTACAGCTTGATCGATTTCCTACTCCGAAAAGACTCCATCTGTGTTTCGGCAGCCGGATTCCATCAGCACATGCGTGCCACTTCTGCCGCCCCACTGCAGGCCATGGACGGTGCAACTATGGTTGATACTGCAGGCACCATTGCCTCTCACCGCGTACTGGTTACCATCCAGCATTTCTCTGTCGCATGTATATCGCTGTGGGGTTACTTCCCGAGGGAGTCGCACCGCTTGGGACAGTGGCCTTCCAGGTGCATATCGCCTGTAGGTTGGTGGTCTGTCCGTTGGGAGCGGTCAGGGTGACGGGCCCGCCGGCAGGAGCCGGGGCAGGTCCTGACAGAGACGATGGCGCTGCACCCGTTGCCGCGCTGGGCGGTCGGCAAGCGTTGGTGGGCGCCGTCGTTGCCGAGCCAGCGGCGTGGGTCGTGGTAGCTGGTTGGGTGGCGGCAGTGGCCACAGCCGAAAGCGACAGACCGCCACCGGCAATGGCAAGAGCCACTCCGGCAACGATCAGGCCGCTGCGGGCAGCGTTGCGATGATGCATCATGGTCATCCTTTCTGGTGGTCGTTCAAGCTGGGGAGGATGTGGAAGAGGTTGGTGGCGCGTAATCCACGGCCGCGGTTCGAAGGGGCGCTACGACCGTGACACTTTCTGGACCGTTGCCACTACCACCGGCCTGACAGTGGCCCCCGGCAACACAGGTGAAGGTGATCTGGCCCGATGAGGCTGGTTCGGAGAGCGAGGCCGGCAGCCTCGGGTAGACGGCGATCACGCCCGATCCAGTGGTCATGTCGATTGTAAGCTCGCTGTGGCCAGATGAACTACGTAATGCCACCGTGACCAAGGAATGACTTTTCCCCGATCTCGTGGATGCCGTGAGACGTGGCTGGTCGTCGTGAGCAAGGAGCCGATAGAGGGAAGCAGTGAGGCGAGGCGTCAGCCCAATCGTCGGTCCGACAAGAAGGCGAGCCGTGCGATCAAAGACTGCGGTCGGCCCGGTTGGGATGTGTTCAGGGTTCGTGCCTCGTCGGCCGGCTGCGATTATCTCCTCCAGACGACCAACCTGCAGTGGAAGATTAGAAACATTTGCAACCGCTTCGTGCAGGTTGGGCTCGATGATCCGGCGCTGGAACTGCGCCGCGAACGCTTGGCCCGCAGCTGAGGCGTTCCACGCTGCCTGGTCCGCGGCCGATGAGAACGACAAGGAGCTCCGGACAAGCAGCGCGTGTTCCGTCCCATCGTTGTCGACCCACACCCGACTCAGCTGCTGGTATTGAGCGGTCGCTACCCGAACCAGCCTCGAGGTCGACGGACCGTGCGCATAGATTGCCACCTCGTAGGTGGTTGTCGTGAGGATCGAGTGAGAGCGACCTGCTGCGGCTACTGGGGCAGGATGCCTGACTGCCACCATCGCAGCGTCTTCGAGAACTGCGGTCGCCGAACCGCCCTGGGCAGCAGGCGTCGCGGTGAGGGCCCACGCAGTGGCCCCGGTGACCATGCACACGGCCGCGGCGACCGTTAGGGCCACCCGGGAGCGAACGGATCGTCGGGGTCGGGAGCGAACGTGGGGCCGGGGGTGCCGCACGGCAACCTGGCCGAGTACCCATCGGGCCTGTGCGGAGTCGCCCGTCGGAATATTGAGCGTGCGAGCCGGATCCGCCTGGATGATCAATCGTTCGACATTCACCGAGATTGCCCTTCATTGGTTCCTGGACTCGTGGCGGCCCACGCCGCAAGATCTTTGAGCTCTCGTTCTAGCCGCCGCTTGACCTTATGAAGCCGCTGCCCCACGGCGTTCGCTGAGCAGCCCAGAACGACCCCAACATCCCGATGGCTCAGTTGCTCCCAGTAGACAAGGCGCAGAAGCTCCTGGTCGGCGGTGCGTAGGCGACTGATCCCATCCAGCACCCAATCGGTGACCATCTCCTGCGAACCTGTGGTTGGCAATGGCTCAGCCGAGTGAAGGCCGACACGTGCCAACATGCGAAACCGACGGGAGCGCGATCGCCACCACCGGCTCACCAAACGCCTGGCTACCCCAAAGAGCCAGGGCACGTCGTCGGGGGGCTCGGGTACCTGGCCCCACCGTCGCCACGCGACAGTAAACACCTCCGCAACCACGTCGGAGACCTCGCCGTCGCCCCGGGCGATGCGCCGAGCTACGTAGGCATAGACAGCGGCATAATTCCGCCGGACGAACACCTCAAAGGCGTCGGCAGTGAAGTCCGCGTTCTCATCGCCGCGGGGCTGACGTGCTCCCACGACATCCTTCATCTCCGCATCACGTCGGAATCTTTGCGCTGTCAGGGCAATTCGTGAGCGTCAGGCCTGAGGCCGAATCCAGCCCCTCCCGTCCCGGGGGACCGGTTCCCAGACGTGGATCCTCGTCGTGGTCAGGTCGAAGGCACTTCCGCTGCCAGGCCGGCTGAAGGTGGGACTTCGTGTGCCCCCGTTCGCCGGTGCCTTCGTCACGGCATCCGGCGGGGGGATGGCCGGTGTTCGAGGCAGGGGGACACGTGGGCGTCCTTGCCCCTGAAACCCAGAGCTTTCCGGAGCGACGGCGAGCCGGTCAGCGCCGACCATCGCTGCCACTACCAAGGAAGTCACCCGACGAAACCGCGTCAACCGAGCCTGAGCCCGAACACCCGTTCCCGCAGCTCTGGGACGTTTGAATAGGAGATCGTCTTCTCCACTCCGACGTCTTCACGTGGTGCGTGGGGACCGCTTCACGTCTCGCGCTGCCGGCTTCGTGCCTCGGCCCTGTGACACGGCCGGCCGGTGCCCGCAGGGTCGGGCTGGCGCACCGAAGGCGCTGGTGCGCTGTCGCTCGGGCGCGCGGGGACGGGCGGTGCCACGTTCCTGCGAAGACGGCACCGGCGAGGGCGGCGCGTTCGCATCGGCTCCGGCGAGGGCGGCGCGTTCGCATCGGCTCCGGCGAGGCCGGCCAAGGTGCGGCGACACCGGAGGGGGCGTCCTCGGAACCGCTCCGAGCAGTGGCGTCGTCCGAGCGCGGTGTCGACGTCTCGAGGCCACCCGAGCGTGGTCACGCGTCGCGCCGACGATCGTGGGCCCGAGGACGCCGGCCTGGAGCTCGACCCGGTCCTCGTGGAGCGGAGCCAACCGCGCTGCGAGCACGAAGCCCCGTCGCCGGCAGCGCGACAGCACCACGACAAGCCGCACCGGTGACGACGGTCCGCTGCCGAACCGGGAAGCTGCGTCGGGCCGCTCAGATGCCGAGCACGGTGCACCCGGCCCCGGGGCTACCGGTCGGCGGGCGGCGCGGCCGGTGCCGTCCAGCTGGAGGGCTGGAACACGTCGACGAGGTGTGCCAGCACGTCGGCCGGGGGCCGCCGAGACCGGTAGCCGGTGGACGACGGGCCGAGGATGCCCAGCCGGCGCACGTCCACCAGGAGCTCGGCGGCCTTCACCACCAGCCCGTCCGGGTCGAGGATCGCCGCTCCGCCGTGCGAACGGATCCCTGCCGCCCACAGGACCTCGTTCGGCAGCCCCTCCCCGGGCACGATGACCTCGACGCCGCGCGCCACGACACGGTCGGCCGCCTCGCCGAAGGCGGCGAGGAACGGCTCCGGCTCGCCGCGTAGCGCCTGCACCAGCACGTCGGCGGGCGTGTCGACGTAGGAGAAGGCACGGACACGGCCGGCCAGGCCGAACCGCTCCAGGTTCTCGCGCAACGGCTCCTCGAGCTCGGGGATGAACCCCACTACGCCGATGGACCGGCCGGTCATGGCGGCCAGGTGGAACGCGGTCTCCCCATAGCCGAGCACCGGGATGCCGGCGAGGGCCCGCGCCTCGGCGAGGCCCGGGTCCTGGCTGGCGCCGATGACGAAGGCGTCGAACCCCTCCTGCTCGGCGTGCCACGCCGCCGCGGCGAAGTGCGCGGCGAAGAGGGCCTCGACCGCCCCGTAGCGCACGAACCCGGCGGGGATCGGCGCGTCGTAGGCGGCATCCGGCAGCGTGCGGACGACCACCTCGGTGCCCGGACGAGACACCGCCGCGAAGTGACGGTGGTAGGCGTCGTCGAGGAGCGGCAGCCTGCCCTCCACTGTGTGCTTCTGGAACCAGATGCGCACCGGCGTCGCGGCGTCGCTCATGGCCGGTTCGGTTCCCTCTCGACGACACGGGTGGTGGCGAGCACGTAGAACTTGAACGCCGTGCGACCCGCCGGGGTCCGCTCCGGCGCGATCGGGTGCTCCTCGAACCACCGCACGTACCGCTCGTAGGCGTCCTCGTCAGCGAAGTGCATCTCGGCGATCCGGTAGAAGGTGAGACCTTCGGGGACCGGGGTCTGGCCGGACGTGGCCCTGACCGGTCGCACGACCTTGTTGAAGACCAGCCGGTCGACGTGAGGGTTGGCCAGGATGTCGGGCGCGTGCACGTTGAAGAGCCAGTCCTCGTACTCCTCCTCGGTGACGCCCGGCTCGATCTCGTACCCCAGGATCGTCTTGATCAACACAGGCCTTTCTGTTCGGAGGTGTGTTCGGCGGCGAGCAGGGCCAGCCCCAGCGCGGGGAGCAGCCCGTTGCCGGCGAGGTACCCGCCCGGACCGTGGCCCGAGATGCTCATGGCGGCGCCGCCCGACGCGTAGAGGCCCTCGATCGGCTCCCTGCTCGTGGTGAGGACGCGGGCGTGGCCGTCGACGCGCAGGCCGCCCTGGGTGTGGAAGAGCGCCGGGTGCACCCGCACGGCGGCGAACGGCGCAGCCAACGGCTCCTCCCAGTGGGTGCGGCCGAACGGGTCCGACTGCTCGCCCCGAGCAGTGCGCCCGGCCGCAGCGAACGTCTCGGCCAGGCCGCCCGGGTCGACCGCGACGAGGGCGGCGAGCTCGTCCGGGCGCTCGGCCCAGCGCAGCGAGCCGGACGAGACCGTGTCGCGGAAGTCGTCGAACACCAGGCAGGCATCGTGGACGCGCCGGTCGAGCACGAGCACGGCCTGGCCTCCGGGTTGGCGGAGCACTTCGCGGGCGTACTCCGAGTAGCCGACGGTCTCGTCGCCGAAGCGGCGCCCGGCGTCGTTCACCAGGAAGCCGCCGTGCATGACGGTGGCCCAGCCGACGAGGGTGCCGGCCGGCGACAGGGCGGCGTGCCCCTGGTAGGCGTCGAGGAAGGCGGTGTCGGCGCCGAGGGCTGTCCCGAGACGCAGGGCGTCGCCGGTGGACTCGGCGCTCCCGTGGTAGTCGGCGGTGGCGATCTCGGGGAGGTGCCGCCGGACGAGGTCCGGGTCTGCCCCGAACCCGTTGGTGGCGAGCAGCACCGCTCCGGTCGGAACGCGCTCGGTGGACCCGTCTGGGTAGGTGACCGTCACGGCCTCGACCCGACCGTCGACGTGCACACCGGTCAGCCTCGCCGGGTTGAGCACGGTGACCGTCGGCTGGTCGGCGACGTGCCGGACAAGACCGCCGAGGAGGGCCTGG
>JAJZJT010000028.1:0-7923 GCA_021809995.1 Actinomycetes bacterium | reverse complement strand
CCGATCTGCCTGGCCGCTGCGGCCCGGGACGGTGTGGCACCGGTACCTCGAGTGCCCCGGATAGGGGAAGTCGGTGACGAGGGAGAGCGGGAGGCCGACGCGGTCGGCCAGCCACGTCACCAACCGGGCGCTCACCCCGGCCAGCGCCCGGGCGAGCTCGGTGTCCGCCTGCCCCTTGGTCTTGCGGTCGATGTCCTCGACGAACACGTCCGGCGAGTCGTCGATACCGGCGTCGGCCTGCCAACGGGTCCCCGCCCCCGGGACCATGGCCGTCGACATGGCCGTGTTGTTGCCGTGGGCGAAGTGCCGGCTGGCCTCCACGACGAGCACGGACAGTCCGAGCTCGGCCGCCCGTCCGGCGGCGACGAGGCCTCCGCCCGCACCGGCGACGACGAGGTCGACACCCTCGCCGCCACCGGTGGTCGACAGATGGGTCACGTGTGCCGCTAGCTGACGTTGACGGGCGGCAGCACCTTCGAGATCGGGATGGTGCTGGAGCTCGTCACCTTGAAGCCGCCCGGAGCCGTGCTGTCGCCGACGACGTGCCAGACGGTGACCGGGGACTCGAGCAGGTGGTCCTGCTTGCGGAACGTCAGCGGGCCCTTCGGCGTGTTGAAGGTCATCCCCGCCATGGTCTTGATCAGCGTCTTCACGTTGGTGCTGTGGGACTGCTCGATCGCCGCGGCGTACGCCTGCACGGCCGTGTAGCCCTCGTAGGCCCAGGCGTTCGGCACCTGACCCCCGTTGGCGGCTTCGTAGTCGGAGACGAACTGCGTGTTCATGGCGTTGTGGTAGGCGCCGTTGTAGTAGTCGTAGATGAACCACATCGACGGCGTGCTCGCGCCCAGCGCCTGGGCGGTCGGGGTGGAGCCGCCCAGGTTCAGCACGACCTTGTACTTGCCGAACATGTTGTAGGACGCGCCCTGCTTGGCCAGGCCGACGGTGGTCGCCGAGAACGTCGACATGAACAGGCCGTTGTTCTGGGCGCTGTTCGCCGGCAGGCCCGAGAGCAGTGAGCTGATGTACGAGCTGAACTGCGTCTCGGTCAGCGGGATGAAGACGTTCTTGCGGAACGTGGCCGCTGGCTCGAGCTGCTTCAGGTCCGTCTGGAAGCTCGCCCACACCTCCTGGCCGAACGAGTAGTCGGGGCCGACGCCGTCCCACGTCTTGACGTTGCCGAACTGGCTCGCCGCCAGCTGCGCGGTCGCCTTGGACAGCATGTAGTTGTTGGGGGCGACCTCGAAGAACGACGGCTCGAACTTGGTCGTCTCGAGCAGGTTGGTCTGGCACGACGTGCCGAGCATCATGCCGCCGCCGCTGTTGACGAGCGGTGCCGCCGCAAGGCAGTCGGAGTCCGTGGTGCCTCCCATGATCAGCTTGACGCCGGCGCCGAGCAGCTCGCGCACGTCGGTCACCGTGGCGGTCGTGCTGGCCTGCTCGTCCTTCACCGACAGGACCAGCTTGTGGCCGTCGGCACCGCCGGCCTTGTTGATCTCGTTGATGGCGACCTTCATGCCGGCCACCTTGGACTGGCCGATCTGAGCGAACGGCCCGCTCATCGTCTCGATGGCGCCCAACGTGACCGGCGAGCCCGATGCCGACCCCGACGAGCTGCCGCTGGAAGACGTAGAGCTGGAACTGCAGGCAGCCAGGGTGCCGACGCAGATGACGCCCACCGCAGCCGCCACCGCGTGGCGAGAACGTAGTCGCATGGTGCTTCCATCCTCCCCCGTTGTTCCGCTAGACGAAACAACGTTCCGTAGTCGGCGCTATGTGTAGCACGCCGACGTCGAACTGTCTACGTCAAACCTGCAGATACCGCTCCCGGACGGCGTCCTGGGTGGCGAACTCCCCCGCCGACCCGTCGAAGACGACCCGGCCCCCGTCGATCACGCAGACGGCGTCGGCGAGATCCACGGCGAAGCGGCTGTTCTGCTCGGCCAGCACCACCGTCAGCGAGAACTCCGACTGCAGCCGCTCGATGGCGTCGCCGACCTGCTCGACGATGCGCGGGGCGAGCCCCTCCGAGGGCTCGTCGAGCAGCAGCAGCGAGGGGTTGCCGACCATCGCCCGGGCGATGGCCAGCAGCTGCTGCTCGCCCCCGCTCAAGGCGTAGCCGGCCCGGCCGATCAAGTCCCCGAGGAGCGGGAAGAGCTCGACGATCCGGTCGACCGGCACGGGGGGCCGCTCGGGGGTCGCCGCCTTCGTCGCCAGGCGCAGGTTCTCGCGCACGGTGAGCCGGGTGAAGATGCGCCGGTCCTCGGGGACGAGCTGCACCCCGGCACGGGCGACCCGGTACGGGGACAGCGCCCGCAGGTCCGTCGACCCGTACCGGACCGAGCCGGACGTCCTCACCTCGGCGTTGGCGATGCTCTTGAGCAGCGTGGTCTTCCCGGCCCCGTTCCGACCGAGCAGTGCGGTGGTCGTCCCCGCCGGAACGGTCAGGTCCACACCGAAGAGCACGTGGGCGGTCCCGTAGTGCGCGTGCAAGTCACGGACCTCGAGATCGCCGCTCACGCCGATGCCCCCAGGTAGATCTCCTTCACGTCGTCGCGTTCCCGCACGACGCCCGGGTCCCCCGTGCAGAGCACGTGCCCCCGGTTGAGCACGGTGAGCTGCTGAGCCAGGCCGAAGACGACCTGCATGTCGTGCTCGGTCAACAACACGGTGAGCCCCGTGCGCGTCCACAGCTCGCGGACGAGCTCCACCGTCGCGGCCGTCTCCTCGGGCGACATGCCTGCCGTCGGCTCGTCGAGCAGCAGGAGCTTCGGCTCCAGCACGAGCGCCATGGCGATCTCGAGGCGCTTTCGGTCGCCCTGGGACAGCGCTCGGGCCTGGCGCTCCCGCAGGTCCGCCAGTCCCATCTGCTCGAGGGCGTCTGCGACGGGCTGGCGGGCGCGGCGGAGCCCGCGGCCGCTCCAGAACACCCGGGAGGTGTCGTGCGCCGCCACCACCGCGGCGGTCACGTTCTCCTCCACGGTCATCTCCGAGAAGACGCGAGCCACCTGGAACGCCCGCGCCACGCCCGCTTTGACCCGTCGGTGCGCGGACATCGACGTCACGTCCCGACCTGCCACGTGCACGCTGCCCCGGTCGGGCCGGTGCTCCCCGGCGATGACGCCGAAGAGGGTGCTCTTGCCCGCCCCGTTGGGCCCGATGACGGCGTGGACCTGCCCGGTGGGCACCGCGAGCTCGACGTCGTCGAGCGCGGTGTTGCCGGCGAACCGCTTCACCACGTTACGGACCTCGACCGCCAGTGGCTCCGGCGCGTTCACGGCGTGCTCGCCCGGTCGGTCGGTTCGGGCACGAGCGGTGCCGGAGCAGGGTCCCCCGGCTCCGCGGCCAGCCCCATCGCCAGGGTGTGCCGGCGGCGACGGCCCCCGCCTCCAGGACCGTCCCGGTTCCGATGGAGCAGGCCCTGGGCGACGGCCGGGATGCTCAGTACGCCCTGTGGCAGCAGCAGGAGCACCGCCAGCAACAGGATCCCGATGTAGAAGAGGTACGACGTGGTGACCTGGTCGAGGTAGTTCAAGAGGGCGGACAGCAGGACGGCGCCGACGGCGGGGCCCCAGAAGTACGTCATCCCCCCGAGCAGGAGCATGATGATCGGCGTGGCCGACTCGGTCCAGTAGAGGCTGGCCGGCGAGACGATCTGGTTGGTGTAGGCGAAGAGCCCGCCGGCGAGACCGGCCCCGCACCCGGCCAGGGTGAACGCCACCGCCCGGTAGGCCCGGACGTTGACGCCCAGGAACGCGGCGCGCTGGGGGTCCTGGCGGATGGCGTTCAACGTGTGCCCGAACGGGGAGCGGCGGATGCGCCAGAAGGCGAGCAGGCCGAGGGCCACCCAGACGGCGTTCAGGTACCAGAGGTTCGCCTGGTTGAAGAAGTTGACGCCCCACAGAGAAGGGGCCGAGATCCCCGGCAGGCCGTTGTAGCCCCCGAGCCAGTTCACCTTCTCCACGAGCGTGTACAGCGCCTGGGCGATGGCCAGGGTGAGCATGGCGAAGGCGAGCCCGGTCGTCCGCCACGTGATGAGGGACGTGGCGAAGGCGACCACGCCCCCGACGAGCACGGCCAGCACGAGCGCGGCCGGCACCGGCCAGGCGTGGCCCGCCACCTTGGCCACCGTGTACGCGCCGACCCCGTAGAAGGCCGCCTGTCCGAACGACGGGATCCCGCCCGAGCCGAACAGCAGGTTGACGCTGGTGGCGAAGAGGACGGCGATCGCCGCCGTGTCCCAGAAGAACAGCTGACCGCTGCCGATGACCTGGGGCCAGACGACGACGAGGACGGCGAGGACCGCCAGCCCCGCCAGGCCCCGCCGGGTCACAGGTTCTCCCCGAGCAGCTGACGGGAGCCCAACAGGCCCTGGGGGCGGACGACCAGCACGGCGGCCATCAGGATGTAGAGGGAGAAGTCGGCGAGGCTCGGGGCGTCGCTGGCCAGGAACGAGTGCAGCAGGCCCAGGGCGAGCGCCGCGATCAGCGACCCACCGATGCTTCCGAACCCACCGATGATCACCACGGCGAACGCCTGCAGGATGAAGGTGACGGCGATGTCCGGCACCATGCTCAACGTCGGCCCGGCCAGTGCGCCGCCGAGGCCGGCGAGGAAGATGCCGAGCGCGAAGGTGGCGGCGAACACCCGGTTGACGTTGACGCCGAGCAGCCCGGCCATGTAGCGGTCCTCGGCCACGGCGGTGAGCTGACGGCCGAACTCGGTGCGCTTGAGGAGCAGCTGCAGGACGGCGGCGGTCAGCACCCCGGCGACCACGATGAGGATGTCGTAGCGGGGAACCTCTGCGCCCGCCACCGTGAAGGCGTGCACCAGGCCGGACGGCTCGGGCTGGGTGACGGGGTTCTGGCCCCAGATCAGCTGGGCTCCACCCTCGAGGATCAGGAGCAGGGCGTAGGTGCCGAGCAGGGAGGACACCTCGGGGAGCCTGTAGAGGCGCCGGAACAGCACCCGTTCGCTCACGAGGCCGACCACCGCGGTGGCGCCGGAGGCGACGACGATGAGCAGCACGAACAGCCAGATCGGCTGCACGTGGCCACGCAGGAGCTCGTAGGCCAGGTAGGCGCCGACCATGAAGAAGCCGCCGTGCGAGAAGTTCACGACCCGCATGACACCGAGCACGAGCGTCAGCCCGCTGGCCACCAGGAAGATGAGCATCCCGTCGGTGAGGCCGGTTGCCAGGATGATCACGTGCGGGCCATCCCGTTCATCGTGAGACCCCCCACGTCGTTCCGCTGAGCGGTACCTTGTTCCGGTTGTGGAGACAGTGCCAGAGCGTGCGTCCGCTGTCAAGATCGGCCGGCGATCCCTGGACCGGGGCCCCCGTTCGCCCGCACCGGCGGCTCGGCGGCTTCACGTCCCGGACCCCGGCGCCGGTCGGCGTCCCGACCACGGTGCCGCCCGTTCGAGCTGCGCCGCCACCGTCACCAGCAGGTCTTCGCGCCCGTAGGCGGCGACCAGCTGCACGCCGACCGGGAGCCCCTCGTCGGTGACGTGCAACGGCAGGGAGACCGCGGGCTGTCCGGTGACGTTGAAGGGGGCAGTGAACTGGCCGAGGTCGGCGACAGCAGCCAGGTCCGGGCGTACCGGCAGCCGGCCGAGCGGGGGTGGCACGACCGGCAGCGTGGGCGTCACCAAGAGGTCGAAGCCGCCGGACCACCAGCCGGCCAGTCGACGGGCGTGGGCCTGGAGGTGCTCGACCGCGGCCAGCAGCGCTGCGCCGCTGACCGACCGGCCGTGCTCGGCCAGCATCCAGTTCCGCGGCTCGACGTCGTCGGGCCCGATCTGCATGCCGAGCCGTTCGCCCCAACGGTCGAGATCGCGGGCGACGGACGCGGTGAACACGGCTGCAAAGTGCTCGCCCACCCCGGGGTCGTCCAGCGCGTCCGGGGCTGCCTCTTCGACCCGGTGGCCGCATCGCTCCAGCAGCCGGGCGGTCAGCCGCACGGCACGGACGCAGTCGGGGTCCGCGTCCGTGCCCTCCACCGGGACCGTCGTCCGGAACCCCACCCGCAGGGGAGGTGGGTCCGCGTCCACGCACGCCCGGTAGGGGCGGGCGGGTGGCGGAGCCGTGTAGGGGTCACCGGGTGCCGGGCCGGCGACGGCGTCGAGGACGGCGGCCGTGTCGCGCACGGTCCGCGTCAGCACGCCCTCGTGGGTCAGCATGGCCCAGTACTCGCCGAAGTCCGGCCCGAGCGAGGTACGCGCCCGGGTCGGCTTCAGGCCGACCACCCCGCAGCAGGCGGCCGGGACGCGGATGGACCCCCCCATGTCGTTGCCGTGGGCGACCGCCACCATGCCGGCGGCGACCGCCGCAGCAGACCCGCCACTGGAGCCGCCGGCCGAGCGGGACAGGTCCCACGGGTTCCGGGTCGGGCCGTAGAGCACCGGCTCGGTGGTGTACGCGGTGGCGAGCTCCGGTGTGTTCGTCCGGCCCACGATCACGAACCCGGCCCGACGGAACCGGGTGGCCAGCTCCGTGTCGTCCGGCTCGACCCAGCCCCGCTCGGCGAGCAGTCGCATGCCCACGTGGTAGGGGTCGCCGGCGGTGTGGCAGACGGCGTCCTTCACCAGCAGGGGCACCCCCCGGAAGGGACCGGCGGGGAGCGCCCCCTCCGCCTCGCGGCGGGCCGCGCCGAAGCGACGGTGCACGACGGCGTTGACCGCTCCGTCGGCGTCCTCGATCCGGTCGATCGCCGCCTGCACCAGCTCCGACGGGGAAGCCCCGCCCTCGCGGACGAGCTCCGCCTGCGCCACCGCGTCACCGTCGACGCTCACCGGCTGCCCCCTCTCTTCGGCCGGGATGCCCTCCGACGTGGGCGTGCACGGGATGGGCGTGCACGGGGTAATGTACCGGAACGATGTTCCGCTGCAAGGAACGATAGACGACGGGGGCGCTCGGGCGATGGACGTACGGGTCGAGGCGAACGAGGTCGGCGGCAGCGAGGAACCGCCGCGGTCCCTCGCCGACGTGCAGCAGGCCGTCCTGGCGTTCCTGCAGCGCGAAGCGGGCTTCGCACAGGTGTACACGATCAACCGGGAGGGGTTCCCCGTCGGTCGGACCATGGTGGCACCGGTGAACGACGACTGGTCGGTCGACCTGGTGCAGCGTCGTGTCCATCGACGGCTCGACCAGCTCCGGCGTGACCCCCACGTCGAGGTCACCTGGGTGGGCGCGCCGGCGCCGGGGTCGACCAACGACCACCCGCACGTCTACGACTGGGGGCTGCTCGTGCCCCGGGTCGTGTTCCTCCGTGGCATCGCCGAGCTCATGGACGACGAGTGGACCGTGGAGCGCTACCAGCACCAGACGGCCGTCCAGCGGGAGAAGGGACTGACGAAAGCCCCGGTCCGCGACGCCGAGAACGTCCGCACCGAGCTGATCGGCGTCCGCGTGCACCCGGTCCAGGTCCGCGCCGAGGGGTTCGGTGCCGGGCCCCAGTCGTTCACCTGGGCCATCGCCGAACCGGACGGGAGCTAGGTCGCCGGCACCGCCGGGCGACCGGCACGACGAGGAGGGTGGGTAGCGATGGCCGGGTCGCTCGACCCGCTGTGGGAGCCCTTTGCCGTCGGTGGCGTGCACCTCCGCAATCGCGTCTTCGTCTCCGCGCACACGACCAACTTCGGGCGGGACAACCTTCCGACCGAGCGCCACGTCGCCTACCCCCGCGCCCGGGCCGCCGGGGGCGTCGGCCTGATCGTCACCGAGGGCATCCGGGTCCACCCCACCAGCTCGGCGCGGGACTCCAGCCTGGCGAGCTGGTCGGACGACGCCGTCCCCGGTTACCGGGCCCTCGTCGACGCGGTGCACGCCGAGGGGACCGCGCTCTTCGCCCAGGTGCTGCACCTCGGGCGCCAGGCAGCCGGCGGGCACTCGCGGAGCGCGGCCTGGGCGCCGTCGCCCGTCCC
>JAJZJT010000337.1 GCA_021809995.1 Actinomycetes bacterium | reverse complement strand
CTACGTCACGTCCGGCGGGATCTCCACCTCGACGACGTCGAGCGTGCCGGCGGCGTGGTCGGCGCGCAGGACCAACTTGTCGAACTTGCCGACCGAGGTCTTCGGGAGCTCCTTCACGAACGCCCAGCGCTCGGGGAGCCACCAGCGGGCCACCCGGCCGTTCAGGAATTCGACGAGGTCCTGGGCGCTCGGCTCCTTCCCAGGGACCGGCACGACCGCAACGAGCGGGCGCTCCTGCCACTTCGGGTCCGGCACGGCGATGACCGCGGCCTCGAAGACGCCGGGGTGGGCCATCACCTCGTTCTCCAGCTCGACCGAGGAGATCCACTCCCCCCCGGACTTGATGACGTCCTTCGTGCGGTCGGTGATCTGCATGTAGCCGCGTGCGTCGAGGGTGCCGACGTCGCCGGTGCGCAGCCAGCCGTGGTGGAACCTCTCGGGGTCGGGGTCCTTGTAGTAGGAGGCGGTGATCCACGGGCCCCGGATCTCGAACTCCCCCACCGACTTCCCGTCGTTCGGGAGGATCTGCAGGTCGGGGCCGACGACGCGGACCTCGACGCCTGGGACCACGCGCCCGGACTTCGCCCGGTAGTCGAGCTCCTCGTCCCCCGTGACCCCCGGCGGCGGGATCGCGACGGCGGCGACCGGGCTCGTCTCGGTCATGCCCCAGCCCTGGGTGAGGGGGATGCCCACCCGGTCCCGGAACGCCTCGATCAGCGCACGCGGCGCCGCCGACCCCCCGGCCATCACCCCCCGGAGCGACGAGAAGTCGGCGTCGGAGGTCTTGGCGGCCCGCAGGAAGTCGTTCCAGATCGTGGGCACGCCGACCGAGAGCGTCGGGTGAACCTCCGAGACGATCCGCACGAGGTCCTCCCCTTTCAAGAACATCTGGGGCAGCACCAGGCCGGTGCCCGCCATGAAGGCCGCGTAGGGGGTTCCCCACGCGTTGGCGTGGAACATGGGCACGACCACCAGGATGCGGTCCCGATCGCTCATGCCGAGGGAGGCTGCGGACATCACCCCGAGCGAGTGGAGGAACGTCGAGCGGTGGCTGTAGACGACGCCCTTGGGCTTCCCGGTGGTCCCGCTCGTGTAGCACATCGCCGCGGCGTCGCGCTCGTCGAGGTCGGGCCAGTCGAAGCCCGGTTCCTCCGCGCCGAGGAGGGTCTCGTAGTCGAGGGTCTCCCCGAGAGCCGAGGTGTCGGCCGCGCCGTTCACGACGATGACCTCGACCGTGGGGAGGGTGTCGATCACGCGGGCCAGGGCAGGGACCAAGGAGGCGTCGACGACGATCACCTTGTCCTCGGCGTGGTTGACGACGTAGGCGAGCTGCTCGGGGAAGAGCCGGATGTTGAGCGTGTGGAGGATCGCCCCCATCGAGGGCACCGCCAGGTAGGCCTCGAGATGGGCCTGGTTGTTCCACATGAAGGTGCCCACGCGGTCGTCGGGCCCGATGCCGAGACGCCGGAGCGCGGACGCCAGCCGCTCCGCGCGCTCTGCGACCTCGGCGAAGCTGGCGGTGCGGTAGCCGTCGGGCTCGACGGTCACCACCTCGCTCTCGCCGTAGACGGACGCGCCGTGCCGGAGGATGCCCGTGATGAGGAGCGGGCCGTCCTGCATGGTGCTGCGCATTCGGACCTCCTTGGCATGGCTGCTTCGGGCCCGTCACTGCGGGTGCAGCAAGCGTAGCGAACACCGGGTCGCCGCCGCCCTGCGCGGCCCGGGGGTGGTGCGGCGCCGCGGTGCCGCGAGGAATTCACCCGTAGTTCGCTCCGGGGTCGCGAAAGGGTCGCGGGCGGTTCACCTCCCGTCGTTACGGTCCTCAGCAGGTGGACCCGGGCTACGGGCCCTGGCACATGGAGGGAGAGAGCGGGATGCGCAAGCTCCTACCGGCGCTCGTCGCACTGGTGAGCACCTTCGCCTTCGTCTGGGTGGTCGCCGCACCGAGCGGTGCGTCGACGACCTCGGCCAAGACGGCCAAATCGGGCAAGACGGCCAAATCAGCCAAGGCGAAGTGGGCAACCGCCACGTCGGCGGCCGCCGGGGGCGGCATGCGGGCGTTGATCAAGGCTGCGCAGAAGGAAGGGCAGCTCAACGTGATCGCGCTCCCGCCGGGATGGGCCAACTACGGGGCGATCATGAAGGAGTTCTCGAAGAAGTACCACATCAAGATCACATCGCAGAACCCCACAGGCTCGAGCGCGCAGGAGATCGAGGCCATCAAGACGCTCAAGGGTCAGTCTCGTGCCCCCGACGTCATCGACGTCGGGAATTCGTTCGCGGTCACAGCGGTGAAGACAGGCCTCCTCGCGCCCTACAAGGTCGCCGAGTGGAAGACAATTCCCACGAGTGCCAAGACAGGCAAGGGGTACTGGTACGACGACTACGGCGGGTTCGTCGCGATCGGCTACACATCGAGCAAGGTCAAGGTCCCGCCGACCTCGTTCAAGGACCTTCTGAAGCCCATCTACCACGGTCAAGTCGGCATCGACGGGACACCGACCGAGTCGGGGTCGGCCTTCGCAGCCGTGATGGCGGCCTCGCTCGCCAATGGCGGGTCGTTCACGAACATCGTCCCGGGCGTGAAGTACTTCCAGAAGCTGTACTCGGAGGGGAACTTCGTCCCCGTGGAGGTCGGACCGAGCACGGCGGAGAACGGGACCACCCCGATCGTGCTGTGGTGGGACTACCTGGAGGAGGGGACAATCGCCTCCAAGCTGCCGACCTG
>JAJZJT010000336.1 GCA_021809995.1 Actinomycetes bacterium | reverse complement strand
TCCGCACGCTCGGCATCCTCATTACGTTCGCGTTACTGCATTCCTTGGTCCAAGCCGTGGTAACCGCCCGCCAACGTTTCGACCGGGCCATCCAGGCGGCCCTGCTGTGCTACGGGTTGTGGGTGGGAGGCCTGGTGCTGGTGGTGGAGGACCATCTGGGCCTACGCGGTATAGCCGTCGTCTACCTGGCCCAGCAGGCGGGCGCGGTCCTGGTCATAGCCCCCACGGCCGTCCAGTACCTCTCGCGCAAGGGCCTGGGACTGCTCTCGCGCCAGAAGATCCGCGAGATGTGGTCCTTCTCCCTCAAGCTGCAGGTCGGAACCTGGGCCAACCTCGTGAACAGCACCATCGACACGATGGTCGTCGGGATGGCCCTGTCGGTGCGCACGGTCGGCTTCTACAACTCGGGCAACAGTTTTGCCAACCAGGTCAACAGCGTCGCCAGCAACGTCGTCGACCCGGCGAGCGTCGAGATCGGCAACACCTACGGCAGCGAGGGCCCGGAGGAAGCGTTCCGCAAGTTCGTACCCGCCCACCGTGCCTGGCTGACCGTGGTGACGGGTTGGACCGCCGTCGGGGCCGCGGCGGGCTACTTCGCTGTGACGGCGTGGCTCGGGCGGGACTTCGCCCTCGGGGGATGGGTGGCGGTGGTCGCCCTATTGGGCAGCCTCTTCTCGCTCAACGTCTCCCTGCTCAACAGCTACGTGCGCACAGTGCTCAACGCTGGGCTGGAGATGCGCTACGGGATCGTGAAAATGGTTGCGAACGTGGGCCTCACCATCCCCATGGCACTGCTCGGAGCGGTGCCGGTCGCCATCGGCGCGGCGCTGGCCTCCATCGTGAGCGCCAACTACCTGGTCCACGTGGCCAGGCGCCAGATCAACCCCGGCATCCCTGGGATCTGGGCCGAAATGCCGGCGGCGCGCGCTGCGGTGGCGGCCGCCTTGACCGTCGGGCTGGAGCTGCTCGAACGGCCACACCTCACCCCCGGCCCGCTCGGACTGCTCGAGTGCGTCCCGCCGGCCCTGGTCGGGGTGGTCGCCTTCGCCGTGCTCGCCGTGGGCCCGGGCGCGTGCGCGAGGGTGGTCGGCACGGCGGTGCGCGAGCGGCGCCTGCCCGTGGAGCTGCTGAAAGCCGGCTTGGCGGGCCGGAGGGCGTGATGGGGGCCGTATCAGTGGGTTTCGTGCTGCCGGCGTTCAACGCCGAGGCCTACCTGGGAGCAGCCCTGGCCTCGGTGCTCCAGCAGGGTTGTGACGACTGGGCGGCCGTCGTGGTCGACGACGGCTCCACCGACGCCACCGCGGAGGTGGCCGGCGAGGTGGCCGCCCGCTACCCGCAGGTCAGCGTGGTCCGCCAGGTCAACGCCGGGGTGAGCGCTGCGCGCAACCGCGGGCTGGACGAGCTGGCCGGTAGCGGCCTGCGCTGGGTCTGCTTCCTCGACAGTGACGACACACTGCTCCCGGGGTCGGCCGCCGCCCTTGTCGCCGCGGCCGATAGCCTCCCCGGCGCCGTGGGGGCCTATGGCGTCGCCGAGTACATGGACTCCGCAGGTGAGCCGATGGAGATCGGCGCTCACAGCGCTTTCCAGCGCAGGCGCCTGAGCTTCCGTCCGGCGGCGGGCGCAGGTGCCGCCGCCCGCCTGACGGCCGGCCTGGCGGGCCGACCGCTGTCGGCGGCCGAGCCGACCTGCTTCGACACCCTCGCCATCTACGGCAGCGTCTGGCCTCCGGCCATCGCGATAGTGAGCTTGGACGCAGCCGTGGCTTCGGGCGGTTTCGACTCGTCGCTCACCTACATGGAGGACTGGGACTTCTTCCTGAGAGTGGCCCGCTACGGCCCACTGGCCTTCGTCGACCGGCAGGTGGCCTGGTACCGCCGCCACGCCGGCAACACAGGCGCCGAGCTGGCAGCCTCTGGACTTGCCATCGGGGAGCGGGGCCGCTCGTACGGTCGCACCGTGGCAGCTGTGCGCTACAAGGCGTGGGCGTCGCCTGCCAATACCGCCGAGCAGCGCAGCGCCCTGCGCCGGGCGTTCGTGCGCGAGCAGGCGGGGGCACTGCGGGCCCACGTGCGCAATTGCGCCGAGCAGGTTGGGAAGGGCCGGTGGCGGGAGGCCGTCAGCGAGGCCGCTCGAGCGGCCGGTGCACTCGGGCGCCTGGTGGTGCTGCACCCGGTCAGGCCGGCAACCGCCAGGGCGGAGCGGAGCGGTAGCGTGCCGGAGGCGCCGCCCCCGTCGCGGCGCCGCAGGGAGCTGCGCGAGTGAGACTGGACATGATCAGCCCGACCGTGCCCGACGCTCAGGGTACGGCCTCGGGCCGCGAGCTGCTGGCCTGGGTGGAGGCGGCGCGTGCTCTCGGCCACGAGGTGAGGTGCTGGATCTGGGACGTAGGCATGATGGCCGGGCGCGACATCGACATCCCTTCGTGGTGCCGGGTGGAGCTGCTCCCTGAGCGGGCCCGCTCGGGCTGGCGGGAGCACCTGTACTCCCTGAGACGCCCGCGCTGGCAAGTGGCTGAGGCGGGATGGCGGCCGGAGCCCGGGTGGGTGCCCTACGCCGACCACCCGACGTCGTACCCGGCGGTGGCCGGGTGCGCGCAAGCAGTCACGACTTTCCACTACCGGGCCCTGCTCGACGCCCGCGCCGTCGGCCGTTACCGCCCGGCGCTGGTCCAGGACGTCCGGGCCGAGCTGCGAGCGGCCCGCGGGTCAGCCGTGAGCCTGTGCTGGTCCGC
>JAJZJT010000335.1 GCA_021809995.1 Actinomycetes bacterium | reverse complement strand
GATCCCCGGCCCGCTGTCGTCGACGGCGAGGACCAACCGGCCGTCGGCGCGGCGCTCGGCGGTCACCGCGACGGCGTCGCCGGGCTGGGTCGCCCGCACCGCGTTGTCGACCAGGTTGAGCAGCGCACCCCGCACCTTCGCCTCGTCGACCTCGACGACGACGTCGGGGACGTCGCCCGTCGACCACCGGCGATCGGCGAGCACCTGGGTGGCCTGGGCCAGCTCCGCCACCAGCGAGCGGAGGTCGACCGGGCGCGCGTCGAGGAAGTCGGGCTCGAGCGAGCGCCCGAGCAGGAGGAGGCGCTCGACGAGGGAGCGCATGTGGTCGAGCTCGTCGACCACGACGGCCACCGTGGCACGCACCTCGTCGGGGTCACCGGCTCCCGTGCGGGCCAGCACCTCCAGATGCCCGCGGGCAACGGTGAGCGGCGTGCGGAGCTGGTGGGAGACGTCCGACAGCAGGCGCCGCTGAGCGCCGAGGGCGAGGGCGAGCCGGTCGAGCATCCAGTTGAGGGTCCGGGCGAGGTGGCCGACCTCGTCGTCGGTGCCGGGGTCGTCGAGCCGCTGGTCGAGGTCGCCCCCGCCGATGGCGGCGGCTCGTCCCGTCATGGACCCCACCGTGCCGAGGAGACGGCGGAGCAACAGGTAGGCACCGACCGAGGCGAAGGCGATGGCGACGAGGGCCTCGCCGGCGGCAAGCCACAGCACGCGCGACTGGTCGGAGACCAACCGGGCGAGCCCGCCGGTGACCACCAGCGTCCCGGCTGGCCGCGAGCCGTCGCGCAACGGCACGACCAGCGCCTCGGTCGGGGTCCCCCCCACGTCCCACCGGCGGAACGACGACGCGTGCGGCGGCGCCGAGCCGAGCGCGGCGAGCTCCGCCGACGCGAGGAGCGGCTCCGAGCCGGCGCTGCCGACCTGGTGCCCCTCGGCGAGGAGCACGACGACGTGCTCGTCGGCAGCCAGGACGCGAGTGCGCAGGTAGGCGGTCGTGAAGGTGGCGAGGGGCTCCGTCACCGGCCGGGTCGCCGCAGCGCCGGTGAAGTCGGTGGCCTCGGCGGAGAGCGAGCTCTGGGTCGTGGCCAGGGCGTGCGAGGTGAAGACCTGCTCGGTCTCGAAGGTGATGGCCCCGAGCACGACGACCAGGAGGACCACGTGGAACCCGACGAGACGGCCGGCGGTGCCGGGGCGCCGCCACCGCGGTCGCCGCCAGGGCCACCGGTGTGCCCCGGGAGCGGCCAGGTCGGGCATCGCCGGTCCGGCACCGGCGGACGCGGGGACGAGGGACCGGCCGGCTGCCTCCGTGTCGAGCGCGCTCAATTGTCGCCGCTCTTCCTGTCCTTCGAGCCCGAGGTGGTCGTCGTCACGGACGATCCCCCGTCCTCGTGCTCGATGACCGGCAGCGCGGGCGCCACGACGGTCGCCGGCGGGCTGGTCGCCGGCGGCGACGTGGACGTCGTCGGGGGGGCGACGGTCGTGGTCGGCGACGTGGAGGTCGTCGGGGGGGCGACGGTCGTGGTCGTAGTCGGTGCCGTCGTGGCCGTCGTACCGTGCCCGGGGGCAACGTCGGCCGGAGCCGGCACGACGACCGATGTCTCCGACGTGACCGTAGACGTCACCACGACGCCCAGGCCGACCAGGGCGGCGACGACGACCGGAAGGAGCCACCACGCCGCGTGCACCGGGTGCCCGGGCGGGCGGGTGGAGGGCGTCATGGCTCCCATGGTGCCCGAAGCGGCTGCACCGTCGGGACAACGTCCGAGACGGTGAGCGCGCCGCGGGGGCACGCGGCGGCCGCCCGCCTGGCTCGCCGCAGGTCATCACCACCGAGCTCGGTGGCGACGACCTCGGGGAACCCCCAGGCGTCGAGGTCGACGGCACCCGACGCGATGAGGGCGCAGATGCCGTGCCCGGCGCAGCGCGTCCGGTCGACCCGGAGCCGGCCAGTCACCGCCACGCCTCCTCGGGCAGGGGAAGCGGCCAGGCGGCTACGGCACAGCCTGCCGGGCACCGCCGCCGGCGCGCGTGGGCATCGACCTCCTCGGCGAAGACGTCGAGGGCACTTCCCACCATGGCCACGGCGCCGTCGGGATGATGGCAGGCGCCCTTGCCGCGGACCTCGCCGAGGAGACGGCGCAGCGTACGGACGGAGCGCCGCGACGAGGTGCCTGCCACGAGGGCCTCGAGCGCCTCGGCGACGTCGGCGAGCCCGTAGAGGCACGGGCCGCACTGCCCGGCGCTCTCCCCTGCCAGCCACCGGGCGAGGCGGGCGGTCGTCGCCACGCCGCAGACGTCCGCCAGCAAGGGGGCGACGAGCCCGCACCCCGGAGCCGCCCCGGCGAGGGCCAGGCCCTCGGACGTGAACGGCAGCGAGGTACCCGTCGCTCCGTCGACGAACCTGCCGGCGTACCCTCCGACGAGCACGGCACGCACCGGAGGCCCTTCCGTCGTCGCGCCGGAGGCGTGGTCGAGGAGGCGGCCGACGGTCACCGGCCCGACCACCTCGAGGACGGTTACGCCATGCTCGCCGCCGTGCACGGTGACGAGGCGCGAGCCCGTGGACGCCGGTGTGCCCGCCGTTGCCCACCACGACGCGCCGAAGCGGGCGAGGAGGGCGAGGTGGGCCAGGGTCTCGACGTTGTGCACGACCGTCGGCTGCCCGGACAGTCCGGCGACGGCGAGCGGTGCAGCGAGGGCCCGCGGCTTCGCCTCGCCACCGGCCAGCCACGACGCCGCCGCGCTGGCCTC
>JAJZJT010000334.1 GCA_021809995.1 Actinomycetes bacterium | reverse complement strand
CAACGCGTGGGCGGACTCGAGCGCCGGCAGGATGCCCTCGGTGCGGGCGAGGCGGGCGAACGCGTCGAGGACCTCGTCGTCGCCCGCCTGTTCGTAGCGCGCCCGACCGACCTCGGCGAGGTGGGCGTGCTCGGGCCCGATCCCGGGGTAGTCGAGGCCGGCCGAGATCGACTCGGCTTCGAGGATCTGGCCGACCTCGTCCTGGAGGAGCGCCGATCGCATCCCGTGGAGGACGCCGGGAACGCCTCCCGCCATGGCAGCTCCGCCGGCCGCCTCCACGCCCACCAGGGCCGCCGCGGTGGCGTCGGCGAAGCCGGCGAACGTCCCCGCCGCGTTCGAGCCGCCCCCGACGCACGCCACGACGACGTCGGGATCAGCTCCCCCGAGCAGCTCGCGACACTGCTCGCGGGCCTCGTCGCCCACCACGCGCTGGAGCTCTCGAACCATCCACGGGTACGGGTGCGGTCCCATCACCGACCCGAGGCAGTAGTGGGTGTCGGCGACGGTGGCCACCCAGTCGCGCAGCGCCTCGTTGACGGCGTCCTTGAGCGTGCGGCTCCCCGACTCGACGGCGACGACCGTCGCGCCGAGCAGCTCCATGCGGAACACGTTGAGCGCCTGGCGTTCCACGTCGACGGCGCCCATGTAGACGACGCACTCCATGCCGAAGAGGGCAGCGGCCGTCGCCGTGGCGACGCCGTGCTGCCCCGCGCCCGTCTCGGCCACGAGGCGCCGCTTGCCCATGCGCCTCGCCAGCAGCGCCTGCCCCACCACGTTGTTGAGCTTGTGGGACCCCGTGTGGGCGAGGTCCTCCCGTTTGAGCAACAGCCGCACACCGAGCTCGGCCGAGAGGCGCTCGCACTCGGACACCGGTGTCGGTCGACCGCCGTAGTGGCGGAGGCGCCGGTCGAGCTCGGCGCGGAACGCGGGGTCCGCCCACGCGTCGCGGAACGCCGCCTCCAGCTCGAGACAGGCGGGCACCAACGACTCGGGCACGTAGCGGCCACCGAAGGAGCCGAAGCGCCCCGACGGGCCCGGATCGCCCATCACGGGCTGGCCAGGGCCGCCCCGTACCGCCTCGGGGCTCACTCTTCCTGCCAGTCGAAGACGTGGTCGGCCCCCGGGTCCTCGGCGGGCTCGGGGTCGGCCGGTAGCGCGGCGGCGGCACGGCGCGCCTCGGCCACGAACGCCCGCACGAGGGACGGGTCCTTCACGCCGGGGCTCGACTCGACGCCCGAGGCCACGTCGACGCCCCACGGGCGCAACCGCAGGACGGCCTGGCCGACGTTGTCCGGTCGGAGCCCGCCCGACACGACCAGCTGGGCGTGGGCCACCAAGCCCTCGGCCAGCCGCCAGTCGAAGAGGGAGCCCGAGCCGGGCTCCGCGCCGTCGAGGAGCAGCGTTCGCGCGCCGTAGGTGGCGAAGCGCGCGACCGAGGGGTGCCCCGCAGGGAACGCCTTGATCGTCCACGGCACCCGCTCGGCGACCCACCGCGTGTCCTCGGCCGACTCCATGCCGTGCAGCTGGACGGCGTGCAGCCCGATGTGATTGGCGATGTCGACGACGCGCCCGGGTGCCTCGTCGCGGAACACGCCGACGGCGACCGTCTCGTGGGGCAGGCGCCGGACGATCTCGGCGACGGCCCGGGGTGCCATCTGGCGCGGCGAGGGGGCGAAGATGAACCCCACCGCGTCGGCCCCCATGGCCACCGCAAGCAGGGCGTCCGCCTCGGTGGTCACGCCGCAGACCTTCACGAAGATCCGGCGCTCGTCCTCGGGGTTGGCGTCCACCGTGGTCACCGGCCCTCCCTGAGGGCAGCGTCCGCAACGCCCCGGGACCGGCCCGCGGCGACGAGCGACGCGACCGCACGCGTCCGGTCGCCGGCCACCACCAGCGACTCCCCGACGAGCACCCCGTGGTACCCGGCGGCAGCCAGCTCGGCCACGTCGTCCGGGCCCCGGACCCCCGACTCGGCCACCGCCACGACGTCGCCCCCCAACCGGTCCGCCAGCGCGACGGCCAGCTGGCGGTCGACGGCGAACGTCGCCAGGTCGCGCTGGTTGACCCCGACCAGGGTCGCGCCGGCCGCCAGCGCGCGGTCGAGCTCCCCGCCGCTGTGCACCTCCACGAGCGCGTCGAGCTCGAGGCGCCGTGCCAGCTCGGAGCAGGCGGCCAGCTCGTCGTCGCTCAGCGCCGCCACGATGAGCAGGACGGCGTCGGCGCCGAGCAGTCGGGCGTCGCACACGTCGGCTTCGCACACCGTGAAGTCCTTGCGCAGCACCGGCAGTCCGGCGGCGCCACGGGCCGCCGCCAGGTCGCCGGGCCGGGCTCCGAAGAACGTCTCGTCGGTGAGCACCGAGAGGCACGCCGCGCCGCCGGCCGCGTACGCCTGCGCCACGGCGGCGGGCTCGAGGTCGACGTCGAGGTCGCCGCGCGACGGCGACCGCCGCTTGACCTCGGCGATGACCGCTATCCCGTCGCGGGCGGCACCCGCCGCCAGTGCCGCCCGGAAGCCACGCCGGGGCCGCTGCTCGGCCGTGGCCCGCACCGCCGCCTCGACGAGCTCGTCGCGGTCGCGCCGGTCGTCCGCCGCGTGCCGGCGATGGGCGTCCAGGATCGTCTCAAGGTACGCCGGCATCGTCCCGGATCCTACTGGCCCGCCAGCGACGACGTGCCCGCCCGCACCGGTGGCACGAGGATGGCCGCGGCGGTGCCATCCCCCCTCCCGGACCTACTGCGTCCTGCCGCGG
>JAJZJT010000333.1 GCA_021809995.1 Actinomycetes bacterium | reverse complement strand
GCCCACCTGCCGGGCGTGCGCTGGGCCCCCGGGGCGGCGACCTACCTCGCGTGGCTGGACTTCGCCGACCTTCCCGTCGTCATCGGCGAGGGACGCGGAGACGGGCCCACAGGGGGCCAGGCCGCTACGCACGTCGACGCAGCGGCCTGGCTGCTCGAGCACGCCAAGGTCCTCCTGAGCCCCGGGCCCGCCTTCGGCCCCGGGGGCGGTCTCTGTGCGCGTCTCAACTTCGCCACCTCGGCCACGGTGCTGACCGAGGCCGTCGAGCGGATGGACGCAGCCGTGGAACGGTTCGGGTAGGACGCGTCCGTCAGGGACGACCGGGCTCGCCACGGTGCACCGGGGCTCGGCCACGCCCGTAGCGGCGCAGGATCCGAAGCCGCACGAAGATGGCGAGGGTGTCGACCAGCATTCCCCAGACGGCACGCGTCGAGATGGTGCTCCGGAAGCGCTCCTCGATCCGGACCGGCGCTTCGAAGAGACGGTCGAACCCGAGGTGGCGGGCCACGGCGATCAGCTCGAGGTCGAACGCGAACCGGCGCTCGACGAGCAGCGGGAGCACCGACGCGATCACCTCGCGCTTGACCAGCTTGATGCCGACCTGGGTGTCCCTCACGTCGAGGTGGAACAACCCGCGGATCAGTGCCTGGTACCCGACCGAGTAGAGCCGCCGCAGCGGCGGGTAGTGGACCGAGGACATCGGGTGCCGCTTGCTCCCGAGGATGATGTCCGGCTCGTAGAGGCGCATCAGGCTCACGAACGGCGCCAGCAGCTCCGGCGAGAGGTCCCCGTCGGCGTCGAGGAAGCCGAGGTAGCGACCCCGACCCATGGCCAGGCCGACCTGGAGCGCCTGGCCCTTGCCCTCGTTCTGGTCGAGCTCGACCCGGCGGACGAGCTTCTCCGACATCCCGGCGAGCGTCTCTTCGCTGCCGTCGGTCGATCCGTCGGAAACGGTGATGATCTCGAAGGTGACGCCCGCCCCACGCAGCACGTCGGCGGTGCGCTCGACGGTCGTCCGCAACCGTTCGCCCGGGTTGTAGTACGGGACGACGATGCTCACGTCGAGCGTGGCCGGAAGGCCCAGGGCCTCGCCGGCATAGTCGGTGGACGCGTCGGGATTGGAGGAGGACGTGCTCATGGGATGAGGTGCCGACGCGGTCCGGCGGCGCGCGACCCCACGATACCCGGGGGAACCCGTCCCGACCGTGACGACGAGGACGCCGCCGCGGGGTCGGAGGCGGGCACCGACCCGAGTTCTCGCCGTCGCCGGGGCGACAAGGCTGCTCGGTTGAGCGCCCAGAGGCGGCGGGCGGAATCGAACCGCCGTACGGGGCTTTGCAGGCCCCTGCCTAAACCACTCGGCCACGCCGCCAGGGAGGCCGGAGCAGCCTACCGTCCCCGGGCGCGGCCGTTGGCCCTTCCCGCCTCCCGCGAGGTCGAGGGAACTGCGCATCGCCAATGTGGCCGCCGTACGCGAGTGGCCCGCACACCGCTACTCAACGCAGTGTGCTCAGCGCATGGAGCGCCGCGGCTCGCTGCCCAAGGGGACGTACACCGCTTTACCAGTTTGCTCCACTACGTTTGGTGATCGTGGACCATGAGGCAGGACCGACCGCACGGCACGTGATGGTGACCGCCGTTCGGATCGCCTTCCTCATCTACGCCACCATCCCCGTCTATGTGGCGTCGGTCCTCCTCTACCGCCGCCCTGCCTTCCACTGGTCCTCGACCGGGCTCGAGGTCGGCTTGATCGGCGTGATGGTGGCCTGCACCTGGTCGGACCTGCTCCGCCTGCGGACCGGACGCGCCGACGCCCTCCGACCGTGGTTCTCCTTCTTCCAGATCGTGGTCGCCATCGCCACCGTGCTCGTCGTCAACCTGACGGCCGGCGGCCTCACCGGCACCTACTACGTCCTCTTCCTCCTACCCGTGCTCGTCGCCGCCGTCGTCGGCACCCGGCGGGTCCTGGCACTGACGTGGGCGCTCTGCCTCGGGGCCCTCGGCGCGGTCCTGGGTGCCCGGCACGTCCCCGGCGCCGACACGATGGTCTGGACCATCGCCGTCCACGCCGCGGCGTGGGGCGCCACCGGTGCCGCAGTCCACCTGGCCGTTCGGCAGTTCGTCGACGCGCTGCGCACCTCCGACACGCTCGCCGAGCTGGCCACGGTGGCGGGCGCCCAAGACAGCTGGCCGGCCGGCATCGCCCCGTGCCTACCCGTCCTCGCGCGCGCTGTCCACGCCACCCACGTTGCCGTCTTCGCCGCCGGCGCCGGCGAGCCCCTGGACCTGGTTGCCGGTGACGCCGAAGCCGCCACGACGGCCCTGGTCGACGTCGCCCAACGCGTGCGCGATGGCGGGCTCCCGCTCACCGCCGGGCGCTGGACACTCGCGCCCAGCCGGTCGCAGTCGGGCACCGACATCGTCGTGGCCGTGACACGCCGCCCGGTGACCACCACGCTGCGTGTGGGGACCTCCGACCTGCGTGCCGCGGCGGTCATGGCCGCCCAGCTCCTCGCCGGCCTCGCCGACCGGGCTTCCCTCATCGAGGGCCTGCGCGCCGCCGCCGCCACCGACCCGCTCACGGGACTTCCCAACCGCCGCTTCCTCGGAGACCTGCTCGCTCGCAGCGTGGCACAGGCGTCACGGTCGCGCCGGCCGCTCAGCGTCGCCATCGTCGACGCCGACCACTTCAAGGACGTGAACGACCACTTCGGTCACCTCGCCGGCGATCGGGTCCTCCAAGCGCTCGCCGCCGC
>JAJZJT010000332.1 GCA_021809995.1 Actinomycetes bacterium | reverse complement strand
GGCACAGATGGCCTTTGCCTCGTCGGCCTCCTCGTCGGAGGCCGGGTAGAACACGTCTGGGTCGATGCCCCGGCAGGCTGCGTGCTTGCGCCAGGTGGCACTCATGGGAACGTCACTTCCTAGAGGGATCGGGTTGTCTGGGAGCTCGACCGCCCTGGACACTGCTGACCAGGCAAAACGCGGCCAGGAGGCCAGAACGGGCGGAATGGACAGTATGGACCAGCGAGGGCCGCGCTGTCCACAATCCGCCGAAGGCGGCGCTGCCGTAGGCTCTCGGCCGCCCGAGCGGCGCGGCCCGACGGGCAGGGGGGGGAGACGTGATGGGGGAAGAGCGCGGCGCGGGATCGGGCGAGGCGGGTGGCCGGGGTGCATCCCCCGCCGGGGTAGGCGCGACCGGTGCGAACGGGCCCGCTGCCGTCGGCGCGGCGCTCGCCGGGCGGACGATCGTCGTAACGGGGGCCACGGGCCAGGTCGGCGAGCCGGTGGCACTCGCCCTGGCGGCCGCAGGCTCCAACGTGGTGGCGGGGGCCCGTTTCACCGATGCCACCGCTCGGGCTCGCCTCGAGCAGGGTGGCGTCACGTGCGTGGCCGTCGACCTGGGAGCCGGCGAGGTGGGCGACCTGCCCGCCGAGGCGGACGTGGTGCTCAACTTCGCAGTGGCGAAGTCCAATCGGTGGGCGACCGACCTCGACGCCAACGTGGGAGGTCTGGCGGCCCTCATGGAGCACCACCAGCGGGCGTCGGCCTTCGTGCACTGTTCGACGACCGCCGTCTACAAGCCCCTCGGGCACCACGTGTTCGACGAGGACGGACCGCTCGGCGACAACCACGCCGTGTGGCCGTTCCTGCAGACCTACAGCATCTCGAAGATCGCCGCCGAGGCGACGGCCCGTTGGGCGGCCCGGCGCTTCGCGCTCCCGACGACGATCGCCCGGCTGTCGGTCCCCTATGGCGACCGGGGTGGCTGGCCCGCGTTCCACCTCGAGCTCATGCGCGCCGGCAAGCCGGTCCCCGTCCACGTCGACGCCCCGAGCGTCTACCACCCGATCCACGAGCGCGACATCGTGGCGATGGTCCCCGGCCTGGTCGAAGCGGCGGCGGTGCCGGCCACGGTGGTCAACTGGGGCGGAGACGAACCGGTGAGCATCGAGGAGTGGTGCGGGTACCTGGCCGAGCTCACTGGCCTCGACGTCGTCTTCGCGCCCACGACCGACACGATCGACAGCGTGCAGATCGACCTCACCCGGATGCACCGGCTCCTCGGCCACACGTCCGTCCCCTGGCGCACCGGCATGCGGTCGATGGTCGTGGCACGCCACCCCGAGCTCCTCGCCCGTGGCGGGACCACGACGACGCCGAGCTGAGGACAGGTCGCGCGGAGCCCTCGTCAGCCCACGACCAGGTGGCCGAAGACCGTGCAGAGCCCGAGTGCCTCGATGACGGCGAACGTGGCGACGAGGGCGAGGACGACCCCACGCTGCCACCGCGATCGCACCCGCACGCCGGGAACGGCGACGGGCAGGTACCACGCAGGGAGACCGCCTTCGGGCCAGCCGAGCATTTCGGCCACGGGTACGGCGTCGTCGGCGACTGGCTGCAGCGGGTCGGCGTCGAGGGCGAGGCGGGTCAGCTCGCGGTCGTCGAGCACAGCCCACCCGGCGGTCCGGGCACTGGTCGGAGGAGGCTCACCCAGCTCCGTCGGCAACGGCCTGCGCCCAGGTGTAGACGAGCGGCGGGAGCGGTCCCGAGGCCAGCACCGTCAGCTCGGTCAGGGAAGCCCAGCCTCCGTGGTTCGGCCCGGTGTCCTCGGCGGCGCCCATCACCAGTGTCCCACCGTAGCTGGCCTGGTAGCCGGAGAGGCCCAGCTCGTTGTCACGATGTCCCCAGCACCCCGACAGGTTGGCCACCGTGCACTCGAGGTTGCTGCTCCCCAGCCCGTCGTCGTAGAGCCAGTAGTAGCTGGCACCCAGCGCGTTGGCGTTCTCCGCCCAGTTGCCCCCCCAGGCCGTCACCGTCATCCCCGCAGGAGGCTGGGTCGGCGACGGGTCGGCATTGACCGCCGCGGCTGCCGCAGCCTCGCTGTCGAGGGTTCCGTCGAGCCCGACGAAGGGGGGCAGGCCGCGGTCCACCCGCTCGGCGTCCGTGACGACGAAGAGCTGCTCGGCCGGGGTGAGCGTCGAGAAGTCGAGCGGCAGCTGGAGGGGCCCGAGCCCCTCGGCAGCCCGCGCCGCGTCGGTGGCCTGCACCTCCTCGTCGAGGCACGAGGTGCTCGTACCGTTCTGGTAGCAGGCGTCGAGGAAGTTCGGGTTCGGTGGCAGGTTGGCCGCCGGGTTGGCGGGCGGCACGATCCCCGCTGCAGTGGGTGCGCTGCCGACCAGCGAGCCGTGGAAGGCAGCATCGCCGAAGCAGAAGACCCCCCCGTCGGAAGCGACCTCCCAGTAGCCGAGGCCGTCGCGGGTCGCCGCCATGCCGACGACGGGACGGTTCAGGGGGTGACCGCCCATGGAGCCGTAGAACTGGGCGTTGCCGAAGGAGAAGATCCCGCCGTCGGAAGCCACCTCCCAGTACCCACCGCCGTTCGGGGTCGCGGCCATGCCGACGATGGGCCGGTTGAGCGGCTTGCCGCCCATGGAGCCGTAGAACTGGGCGTTGCCGAAGGAGAAGATCCCGCCGTCGGAAGCCACCTCCCAGTACCCACCGCCGTTCGGGGTCGCGGCCATGCCGACGATGGGCTGGTTGAGCGGCTTGCCGCCCATGGAGCCGTAGAACTGGGCATCCGCGAGG
>JAJZJT010000027.1 GCA_021809995.1 Actinomycetes bacterium | reverse complement strand
CAGCGCCGGCCGCGCGTCAACCCTCGGAGGCCCGGGAGCGGGGCGCCGACCGAGCGGGGGGTGGCGGCGCCCCGTCGGTCGCCGTTGTAGCCGTCGTCCCCTTGGTCCGGGTGGAGCGCTTCGCCGCCCGCGTCGCCGTCGTCGCTGGGGCCCGGGTCGAGCCCTTCCGCTCCCGCGTCGTCGACGCCCTCGTCGAAGAGGTCAGGTGGTCGGGCCCGGTGCCGTTCGCCGATGCACCGCCGTTGCCCGTGCGGCGTCTCGCTGGTCGCGTCGGCCTCGCCGTGCCCCGGGACACCCCGAGCACCGGTGCCAACACCGCACCCGTGTGGCTATCGGGGTGGCCGGCGACCTCCTCGGGCGTGCCCGTCGCCACCACCCTGCCCCCCCGGTCACCGCCCTCCGGACCGAGGTCGACGATCCAGTCCGCCGACTTCACGACGTCGAGGTTGTGCTCGATGACGACGACCGTGTTGCCCTGCTCGACCAGGCGGTCGAGGACCTCGAGCAGACGCCGGACGTCGTCGAAGTGCAGCCCCGTGGTCGGCTCGTCGAGGACGTAGAGCGTGTGCCCGGTCGAACGGCGACTGAGCTCGGTGGCGAGCTTGACCCGCTGGGCCTCACCCCCTGACAGCGTGGTGGCCGGCTGCCCGAGGCGGACGTAGCCGAGGCCCACGTCGACGAGGGTCTGGAGGTGGCGGGCGATGGCGGGCTGGTGGGCGAAGAACTCGAGGGCCTCCTCGCAGGAGAGGTCGAGGACGTCAGCGATGCTCTTGCCCCGGAACGTCACCTCGAGCGTGTCGCGGTTGTAGCGGGCGCCCTTGCACACCTCGCACGGCACGTACACGTCGGGCAGGAAGTGCATCTCGATGCGAAGCGTCCCGTCGCCAGCGCACGCCTCGCAACGGCCACCCTTCACGTTGAAGGAGAACCGCCCCTGCAGATAGCCCCGCACCTTCGCCTCCGGCGTCTCGGCGAAGAGCTTGCGGATGTGGTCGAACACGCCCGTGTACGTCGCCGGGTTCGACCGCGGAGTGCGACCGATCGGGGCCTGGTCGACCTCGACGACCTTGTCGACCGCGTCGGTCCCGTCGATGGCCCGGTGGAGCCCGGGCACCGCACGGCGCCGTTGCACCTGCTGGGCGAGGGCCCGCAGCAGGATGTCGTTGACCAGGGTGGACTTGCCGGAGCCCGACACGCCGGTGACCGCCACCAGGCAGCCCAGCGGGAACGACACGGTGATGTCGGCGAGGTTGTGCTCGCGTGCCCCCACGACGGTCAGCACCTCGCCCGTGCCCGGACGCCGTTGCGTCGGGACCGGGATGCTCCGCCTCCCCGAGAGGTACTGCCCGGTGACCGACTCGGCGTTCGCCTCGATGCCGCCGGGGCCGGTGACGGGACCCGAGTGGACGATGCGCCCCCCGTGCTCACCGGCGCCAGGGCCTACGTCGACCACGTGGTCGGCCACCCGGATCGTCTCCTCGTCGTGCTCGACGACGAGGACGGTGTTCCCGAGGTCGCGCAGGCGCAGCAACGTGGCGATCAGGCGTTGGTTGTCGCGGGGGTGCAGACCGATGGAGGGCTCGTCGAGGACGTAGAGCACACCGACGAGCCCGCTGCCGATCTGGCTGGCCAGCCGGATGCGCTGGGCCTCGCCGCCCGACAGCGTCGTCGCCGAGCGGGCAAGGGTCAGGTAGTCGAGGCCGACGTCGAGGAGGAACTGCATGCGCTCGTGGACCTCGCGCAGCACGCGATCGGCGATCAGGTGGTCGCGGTCGGAGAGCTCGAGCGAGCCGACCACCTCGACCGCCCGCCCGATGGGCAGGGAGCACAGCTCGTGGATGGACAACCCCCCGACGGTCACCGCCAGCGACTCGGGGCGGAGCCGGGCGCCCTTGCAGGCGGGGCAGGGAACCTCGCGCAGGTACGACTCGAGACTGTCGCGCAGGGCGTCCGACTCGGCCTCGGCATGGCGCCGCCGGAGCCACGGGACGATCCCCTCGTAGCGGGTGTGGAAGGAGCGCTGACGTCCGTAGCGGTTGCGGTAGCTCAGGTGCACCTGGCGGTTGCCCGCCCCGTAGAGGACCAGGCGACGGTCGGCCGGGCGGAGGTCCTTCCACGGCACCGTCGTCGAGAACCCGCCGAGGTCGGCCACGGCGTCGACGACCCGCTGGAAGTAGTCGCTGCGCGCCCCCGACCACGGAGCGAGCGCGCCTTCGGCCAGCGAGCGTGCGGGGTCGGGGACGACCAGGTCGGGGTCGACCTCGAAGGTGGTCCCGAGCCCCGAGCACGCCGGGCACGCGCCGTAGGGGGAGTTGAACGAGAAGGTGCGGGGCTCGGGCTCCTCGAAGCTCAGCCCGCAGTGGGTGCAGGAGAGGTGCTGGCTGAAGGTGATGGCCTCGGCCTCGGTGCCGTCGGCGGTGACCTCGACGATCTCGGCGACGCCCTCCGCGAGCCCGAGGGCCGTCTCGAGCGAGTCCGTCAGGCGTCGTCGGATGTCGTCGCGGCGGACGAGACGGTCGACCACCACCTCGATGGTGTGCTGCTCGTAGCGGGCGAGGTCGAGCCCGGCCCGTTCTGCCAGCTCGACGGTCGTGCCGTCGACGCGCACCCGGGCGAAGCCCTGCTTGGAGAGCTCGTCGAGGAGGCTGCTGTACTCCCCCTTGCGACCCCGGACCACCGGGGCGAGCACGAGGAAGCGCGTGCCCTCGGGCATCGCCATGACCCGGTCCACGATCTGCTGGGGGCTCTGGCGCGCGACGGGACGCCCGCACGCCGGGCAGTGGGGCTTGCCGACCCGGGCGTAGAGCAGCCGCAGGTAGTCGTAGACCTCCGTCACGGTGCCCACCGTCGAGCGGGGGTTGTGGGAGGCCGACTTCTGGTCGATCGAGATGGCCGGGGAGAGCCCCTCGATGAAGTCGACGTCGGGCTTGTCCATCTGTCCGAGGAATTGGCGCGCGTACGCCGAGAGCGACTCGACGTAGCGGCGTTGGCCCTCGGCATAGATGGTGTCGAAGGCGAGCGACGACTTCCCCGAGCCCGACAGGCCCGTGAAGACGATCAGGCGGTCGCGCGGCAGCTCGAGCGAGACGTCCTGCAGGTTGTGCTCTCGGGCACCTCGGACCACCAGACGCTCGGCCACCGGCCGAGGTTACCGGCCGATGGCAATGCTCCGGACAGTTCCGACGGCGGTCGCCACGTCACCGTGCGCCGCGGCGCCGCCCCGTGGCTCCTCGCCCGGCCCGGGGTGACCGGGGCCCCGGGCCCGAGCTGCCAGCCGCCGTGGGCGGCGGCGCTCCGGCCGGTTCGACGAGCGCCGCCCCGGGCGCGAGGAGCGCTCGGAGCTCGGCGAGCTCGTCGCGCAGGAGCGCTGCCTCCTCGAACCGAAGTGCCTCGGCGGCGGCGGTCATCTCGGTCTCGAGCTGGGCGACGAGGAGCGCCAGTTCCTCGGGGGCGCTCGGACGCCCACCGTTGGCGGGTGCCCCGGTCACGCTCCGCTGCTGCGGAGCGCCGGTGCGCCGGCTTACCGCGGTCCCACGGCCCGGTGCCCGCTGCCCGGTGTCGCCTCCGCCCGGCCCGCGCACGCGAGCGAGGATGTCGGTGACCGCCTTCGTGACCGTGCGCGGGTCGATGCCGTGCTCCTCGTTGTAGGCGATCTGGCGGGCCCGGCGTCGTTGGGTCACCGTGATCGCCTCGCGCATCGACGCGGTCACCGTGTCGGCGTAGAGGACCACCCGCCCCTCGGCGTTGCGGGCGGCCCGGCCCATGGTCTGGACCAGGGACGACGCCGAGCGGAGGAAGCCCTCCTTGTCGGCGTCGAGGATGGCCACCAGGGCGACCTCGGGCAGGTCGAGGCCCTCGCGCAGCAGGTTGATCCCCACCAGCACGTCGAAGGTCCCGAGGCGGAGGTCGCGCAGCAGCTCGACGCGCGCCATGGTGTCGACGTCGGAGTGGAGGTACTGGACACGCACGCCGCCGTCGGCGAGGTACTCCGTCAAGTCCTCGGCCATCTTCTTCGTCAAGGTGGTGACGAGGACCCGGTGCCCGGCCGCGACCGTCGTCTCGATCCGTTGGCGGAGGTCGTCGACCTGGCCCGTGGTCGGGTGGACGTCGACCTCGGGGTCGACCAGACCCGTCGGGCGGATCACCTGCTCGACGACGCGGCCCGAGTGCTCGAGCTCCCAGGGCCCCGGCGTCGCCGACAGGAGCAACGTCTGCCCGGTCCGCTCGAGGAACTCCTCGAAGCGCAGCGGCCGGTTGTCGAGGGCCGACGGCAGGCGGAACCCGTGCTCGACCAGGGTCTCCTTCCTCGACCGGTCCCCTGCGTACTGCCCCCGGAGCTGCGGGAGCGCCACGTGGCTCTCGTCGAGGACCACCAGGAAGTCGTCGGGGAAGAAGTCGAGCAAGGTGAACGGTGCCTCACCGGCCGCCCGTCCGTCGAGGTGCCGGCTGTAGTTCTCGATGCCGCTGCACACCCCGGTCTCCGCGAGCATCTCGAGGTCGTACTCGGTGCGCATGCGGAGCCGCTGAGCCTCGAGGAGCTTGCCGGCCCGCTCGAGCTCGGCGAGGCGTTCGCGCAGCTCCGCCTCGATGCCGGCGATCGCCCGCGCCAGCGTCTCGTCACCTGAGGCGTAGTGGGTCGAGGCGAAGATCACCAGCTCGTCGAGGTCGTCGCCGAGCTCGCCCGTGAGGACGTCGACCGGGCGGATCCGCTCGACGACGTCCCCGAAGAACTCGATGCGCACGGCCTGGCTCTCGTAGGCGGGGTGGACTTCGACGGTGTCCCCCCGCGCCCGGAACTGGCCGCGGGAGAGGGCCAGGTCGTTGCGGGTGTACTGCATCTCCACCAGTCGACGGAGGAAGGCTCGCTGGTCGTACGTCTCGCCTGGGCGGAGCGCGGCGATCCGGTCGCGGTACTCGGCCGGGGATCCCAGCCCGTAGATGCACGACACCGAGGCGACCACGATGGTGTCGCGCCGGAGCAGGAGCGACGACGTGGTGGCGTGGCGCAGCCGGTCGATCTCGTCGTTGATCGACGAGTCCTTCTCGATGTAGGTGTCCGAGGACGGCACGTACGCCTCGGGCTGGTAGTAGTCGTAGTAGGACACGAAGTACTCGACCCGGTTGTGGGGGAAGAGCTCTTTCAGCTCGGCGGCCAGCTGGGCGGCCAGCGACTTGTTCGGCTCGATCACCAGGGTCGGGCGCTGGAGAGCCTCGATCGTCCACGCCACGGTGGCCGTCTTCCCCGACCCGGTGATCCCGAGCAGGGTCTGGTACCGCTCCCCGCTCCGGACGCCGTCGACCAGGGCGGCGATGGCCTGTGGCTGGTCCCCGGCGGGCCGGAACGGCGACACGACGGAGAACTCGGGCACACCGGGATGGTACCGGCGAGGCGTGCCGAGCCGGCCTCGGTGGTCCGGTACCGGCGAGGCGTGCCGAGCCGGCCTCGGTGGTCCGGTACCGGCGAGGCGTGCCGAGCCGGCCTCGGTGGTCCGGCACCGGCGAGGCGTGCCGAGCCGGCCCCCCGCCATCGGGCGGCGCCGGGGCCCCCGGTAGCATGTCCCCGATGAGCGCCCCGGTGGAGACCCCGGAACGGCGGGACGCGCCGCAGGCGGTCGAGGGCGCTCCCGACGCAGCCGAGCCGTCCCCGGACCACGGCGGCCGGCGGCGGTCGTGGTGGCCCCGGCGCCGTCACCTGCAGGTCGCCCTCGGGCTCCTGTGGCTCCTCGACGCCGGGCTCCAGCTGCAGCCGTACATGTTCACGCGCGGCTCGGACGGCTTCCTCGGTCCCATCTCCGAGAACACCATGGGAGCCCCGAACCCGGCGACCGACCTCGTCCGCCAGGCGCTCACCGTCTTCGTCGCCCACCAGGTTGCCGTCGACTGGACCATCGTCGCCGTGCAGGTCGCCTTGGGCCTGGGCCTCGTGTGGCGGCGGTCGGTGCGCTGGGCGCTGGCCGGCACCGTCGTGTGGTCGGCGGGCGTGTGGGTGGTCGGCGAGGGCTACGGTCAGCTGCTCTTCCCGCAGGCCTCCATGCTCACCGGAGCCCCGGGTGCCGCCCTTGTCTACGCAGTGCTCGCCGTCGTGCTCTGGCCCCGGCGCGAGCCGGATCCCCACGAGCCGATCGCTGCCGGCGGCCTCGGAGGCGACCGGCTCGCCCGCGGTGCGTGGGTCGCGCTGTGGTGCGGGACCGCCCTGCTCGAGCTCGAGTACGGCAACCACGCACCCGACGCCATCGGCGCCCAGCTCCACCAGGTGGCTGTCGGTCAACCAGGGTTGCTCGCCGCCCTCGAGACGGGAGCTTCGCACCTGGTGGCCGGTCGGGGCGAGGTCGTCGCTGCCGCGCTGGCGGTCGTCCAGTTCCTCGTCGGCTGGTGGGCGCTCCGGGGCCGCACCCTCCGCCTGTCCCTCGCTGCCGGCATCGTGCTGTCCGTCACCTTCTGGGTGGTGGGCCAGGGGCTCGGTGACGTCCTGACCGGCCAGGGGACCGACCCCAACCTCGGGCCACCGATGGTCCTCCTCGCCGTGGCGCTCTGGCCGAGAGCTGCCCGGCACGGCGACCTCGCCCCGGCGACGACGGCGGCGGTCAACGAGCCGGTGGCCTCGCCGCGCTGACGGCAAGTCGGGCCTCGAGGTCGGCCCACACCTCGTCGACCCGTCGCCGGAGGTCCGCGAGCGTGCCGGTGTTGTCGACGACCACGTCCGCCCCGGCGAGCCGCGTCGGCCGGTCGACCTGTGCGGCGACCCGCGCCTCGGCGTCGGCCCGGTCCATGCCCCGCTGGCCGACCAGACGCTCGACGGCCACCTCGGGCGGAGCGTCGACGACCACGACGACTGCCAGGTCGAGGACCTCGCGGTGCTCGTCGCGCAGGAGGGGGACATCGAGGACCACGATGCCGCCTCGTGCCGCGGCGGCCTCACGTCGAGCCAGCATCTCTGCGCCGATGACGGGGTGCGTGATGGCGTTCAGGTCGGCCAGGGCCCCGGGGTCCCCGAACACGCGGGCGGCGAGCGCCGGGCGGTCGAGCGACCCGTCGGCGGCGAGGATCCCCGTACCGAACCGCTCGGCGAGGGCGCGATGGGCAGGGCGGCCAGGCTCGACGACCTCTCGGGCGATCTGGTCGGCGTCGACGAGCGTGGCCCCGTGCTCGACCAGCAGCTCGGCCACCGTGGACTTCCCGGTGCCGATCCCGCCGGTCAGACCGACGGCGAGGACGGGCACCCCGGCCCCGTCCGAGGGACCGGACCTCACCGCCGCGGCCGCCGGGCGGTGGCGAAGAGCACCATCGTGGTGCGGTCGAGCTCGTCGGTGACGAAGAAGTCGTCCGCCGTGATGCCCGTGGCTCCCCCGGCGTCGCCCCGGGCGACGAGACGGTAGGCGAGCGGGAGCAGGCGCGTGTAGGCGGCCACGTACCACGAGCGGGGCATGCGGTGGCGGAGGTCGAGCACGTCCAGGCGGAGCACCCGCTCGGCCTTGGCGCGCCGCGCGGCGAAGTCCGCCTTCACCCGGGGGACGGCGTCGAGCCCCTGGACGGCGACGTCGGAGAAGTGCCGTTCGAGCAGTGACCGGAGCTCGTCAGGCTCGAAGAGGTGCAGGTGGAAGGGGTTCTCGAAGTCCGCAGGGGCGTTCGGGGTCAGGAAGAACGCCGTGCCGTCGGCGGCGAGGACCCGAGCCAGCTCCGCCACGTGCCCCTCGGGTTGGGTGAAGTGCTCGATGAGGTGCGACGAGCACGCCCAGTCGAACGCCCCCCCGGCGCACCCGAGGGAGAGGGCGTCCATCCGGGCGACCACCAGGCCGGCACCGCCGAAGCGTGCCCGGGCCGACGCCGCGGCCTCGGCGCTGTAGTCGACGCCGACGACACGTCGTCCCGGCTCGAGGAACCGTGCCGACTCGAACCCGTGCCCGCACCCCACGTCGAGGACGCGTCCGGGGCCGAGGCGCTCGATGACGGTCCGGTACCCGGCGGCGTGCAGGGCGAGCAACGAGTCGGGCGTCACGCCCTCCATGGGCCGCTCACCGGTCAGCGCTCCCCGGCCCGACCGGTCCGCCCGACCACCGCCTGTCCCCACGCTCGTCGCCACGCGGCCTCCTCGTCGCCACCCGGCACGGTCGCCGGGCGCCTCGGTCCCCCGGGTTGGGGCCCGTTGTTTACACTACCGAGCACTCGTGCCGTCCCCCGATCCCTCCTCCGTCGCGTCCCTCGAGAAGTCGTCCACGCGCCACGGTGCGGCGCGCCGGGGCGGTGCCCGTTCCGCCGTGGCGCAGCTGCGCTCCCCGAGCCGGGCGCGCCGCGTCGCCGACTACCTCGCCGTGCTGGTGGTCGCCGTCGCGCCGATGCTCTGGTCGCGGCCGGGCGTGGTGACCGACGACACGAAGACGTACCTCTACCTCGACCCCGGCCGCTACGTGCGCGCCGCGGCATCGATGTGGGACCCGAGCGTGGCGCTCGGCACCGTCACGCACGAGAACATCGGCTACCTCTTGCCGATGGGCCCCTTCTACTGGGCCATGGCGGAGCTCCACGTGCCCCTGTGGATCGCCCAGCGCCTCTGGATGGGGGCCATCCTCTTCGCCGCCGGTGCCGGCGTGCTCGCGCTCTGCCGCGTCCTCGGCCTTTGGGGACCGGGGCGGTACGTCGCCGTGGTCGCGTTCATGCTGACGCCCTACGTGCTGCAGTACGCCGGGCGCATCTCGGTGATACTCCTGCCCTGGTCGGGGCTGCCGTGGATGCTCGCCTTCACCATCCTCGCCGCCCGGAGGGGCGGCTGGCGCTACCCGGCCCTCTTCGGGCTCGTCGTCATCTTGGTGAGCGGCATCAACGCCAGCTCCATCCTCTACGTCGGCCTCGCCCCGGCGCTGTGGCTCCCGTGGGCGGCCGGGGTGTCCCGCGAGATCAGCTGGCGCCAGGCGTGGGCGGCGGCGTGGCGCATCGCCGTCCTCACCGTCGGGGTGTCCCTGTGGTGGGCAGCGGGTCTGCAGGTCGAGGCCGCCTACGGCATCAACATCCTGAAGTACACCGAGACGGTCCCCGCCACCAGCTCGACGTCGACCGCCGCCGAGGTGATCCGGGGGCTCGGCTACTGGTACTTCTACGGCTCCGACCGCGTCGGGCAGTGGACCCAGGCATCGGTGGCCTACACCCAGCAGGTGTGGCTGGTCGCCCTCAGCTATGCCGTGCCCGTCCTCGCCTTCGCCGCCGCCGCCTTGCTGCGGTGGGCCCACCGGTCCTACTTCGTGCTCCTCGCCCTGCTCGGGACCGTGCTCTCCGTCGGTGCTTTCCCCTACGCCCACCCGACGTGGGTCGGCAGTGCCCTCAAGGCGTTCATGGTCGACACGACCGCCGGGCTGGCCATGCGCTCGACCGACCGGGTGACCCCGCTCGTCGTGCTCTCCCTCGCCCTCCTGCTCGGGGCGGGGGTCAGCGCCCTTGCCCACCGCTTCCGTCGGGCGGGCCTCCTCCTCGCCGCCGTTGCCGGCGGTGCCGCCGTGGGCGCGGCGACGCCCCTGCTCACCGGCGCCGTCGTCGCCAACGGCTTCACCCAGCCGGCGACCCCGCCCGCCTCGGTGCGCAGCGCCGCCCGGGCGCTCCAGGCGCAGGGCACCTCGACCCGCGTCTACGCCCTCCCCGGCAACAACTTCGCCGCCTACCGCTGGGGCGACACCATCGACACCGTCTACCCGGGCCTCATGACCCGGCCGTTCGTCACCCACGAGCAGCAGATCATGGGGTCGATGGCGACCGCCGACCTCCTCTACGCCCTCGACTCGCCCCTGCAGAACGAGGCCAACAACTGGAACGCCGTCGGGCCGATGGCCTCCCTGATGAGCGCCGGCAGCGTGCTCGTCCAGTACGACCAGGCGTACGAGCGCTACTTCCTCCCCCAGCCCCAGGCCGTCGCCGCCGGATTGGCCACCACCCCGGTCGGGCTCTCGGACCCGACCTCGTTCGGCACCCCGGTGCCGAACGTCTCGACGATCGCCAAGCTGGACGAGTCGACCCTCAGCCGGCCCGCCAACGCCGCCTGGCCGGCACCCCTCGTCACGTACAAGGTTGCCGGCCCCCGCCCGGTCGTCCGGGCGGAGTCCCTCGCCGATCCCCTGGTCGTCGACGGTGGCGGCTCGGGCGTCGTCGACGCCGCCCCGACGGGCCTGCTCGCCGGTCACCCGACGATCCTCTACGCCGGCACGCTCGACCTCCACCCGCGACTGCGCAGCTCGGTCCTGTCGGGACCGGCGGACCTGGTGGTCACCGACACCAACCGCAAGCAGGCCTTCGAGTGGAACTCCCTCAGCGAGAACACCGGCTACACCGAGACGGCCTCCCAGCCGCCGAGCAAGAACCCCGCGGACGCTCCCATCGACCTCTTCCCCGGCGCGCCTGCCGACGCCAAGACGACCGCCGTCTTCGACGGCATCTCGTCGGTGACCGCGTCGAGCTACGGCTCGTCGCTCACCTACCTGCCCGAGGACCAGCCCGCTGCCGCCCTCGACGGGAACCTGCAGACGGCGTGGCTGGACAACTCCTTCGCCACGCCCACCGGCCAGTGGTGGCAGGTCGTCCTCGACCATCGGGCCACGCCCGGCTCGATCACCCTCGTCCAGCCGCAGACCGGCCTGCCCGACCGGTACATCACCTCGGTCGTGCTCACCTTCGACGGCGGGCACCCGCTCCGGGTGAAGCTCGGTCCCGCCTCTCGGGCCCCCGCGGGCCAGCGGATCCCGCTCGGCAACCGGTCTTTTTCGACTCTGCGCATCACGATCGCCGGCTTCCGACTCACCGCCCACCACAACAAGCCCGGCTTCCAGAGCTCGGTGGGCTTCGCCGAGGTGCACATCCCCGGCGTGCACGCCGACGAGACGATCGCCATGCCGCAGGACCTGCTGCGCGCCGCCGGGGCCCGGTCGCTCGCCGACACGCTCACGTTCCTCATGACCCGCCAGCGCATGTCGGGCTTCCCGCCGCGCTCGTCGCCCGAGCCGGTGCTCTCCCGCCAGTTCTGGCTGCCCACGGCCCGGACGTTCTCCCTGTCGGGAACGGCCCGGATCTCACCGCTCATCCCCGACGACGCCATCGACCGTCTGGTCGGACGGCCCGGCTCGCACGGCTCGGGGATCGTGGCCTACTCGAAGGGGCGCCTGCCCGGCGACCTCCGCGCCGGCGCCATCGCCACCCTCGACGGGAGCTCGCACACCGTCTGGGAGCCGGGCTTCGGCGCCTCCCAGCAACCGGGGAACTGGTTGGAGTACCGCCTCCCCCACCCCATCACCGTCGACCACCTCGACCTGCAGGTCGTCGCCGACGGGGAGCACTCGGTGCCGACCACGATGACGGTCAGCGCCGGTGGGGTCACCCGGTCGATCACCCTCCCGTCGATCGCCGACGGTCGGACGCCGGGCACGGTGGTCGACGTGCCCGTCTCCTTCCCAGCGGTGACGGGGAGCGCCGTCCGTCTCACCTTCCCGACCGTCCGTATCGAGAACACGGTCGACTACTGGTCCGAGTCCCCCATCGGCCTGCCCATCGGGATCGCCGAGGTGGGCATCCCGGGCCTGCACGCCGCACCGGTGCCGGCGCACATGCCGGGCGCGTGCCAGTCGAACCTGCTCACCGTGGACGGCCACCCCGTCTCGGTCCGGGTCACCGGCTCCACGACCGCCGCGCTCGACCGCCAGGGGCTTGCCGTCTCGTTGTGCGGCCCCGACGCCCACGGCATCACCCTCGGCCCGGGCACGCACACCGTCGTGGCCGCGCTCGGCTCCCACACCGGCTTCAACATCGACACCCTCGCCCTCGAGTCGGCGGCTGGGGGTGGTGCGGCTGCCCTCCCGAAGCCGGCCGCTCCCTCGGTGACGACCGTGCTCGCCCCGGCCGCCACGCCGGCGGCGCCCACCGTCACGGTCAGCCATCCCGGGAAGACCAGCATGCAGCTGCAGGTGCACGGGGTGACGGCGCAGTCGGCACCGTTCCTGCTCGTCCTCGGCGAGAGCCTCAACAAGGGGTGGACGGCCACCGTCCCGGGTGCCTCGGGGCTCGGCGCACCGCTGCTCGTGGACACCTTCGCCAACGGCTGGCGTGTGGACCCGGCACGGCTGGCCGGAGCCATCCACGGGGGAACGCTCACCGTCGACCTCGTGTGGACTCCGCAGGCACGGGTCGACGTCGCGCTGGTCGCCTCACTCGCCTTCCTCCTCCTGTGCCTCGTGCTCGGGTTCGTCCCCACCCGCCTCGAGCCGATCGGGGCGGCGGGCGAGTCCGCCGCAGTCGAGAGCGCGCTCGGCGCCGACGGGATGACGGCCGAGGAGACCCGGACCCGTCGCGAGCGTCGGAGGCACCGGTGGCGGGACCGGTGGCGGACGCGGCGGGACCGGTGGCGGACGCGGCGGGACCGGTGGCGGACGCGGCGGTTGGAACGGCGCCAGCGCGCCGGCTACGTCGGTCCGTCCGAGGCCGTGGCCGTCGAGTGGCCCCGCCCCGTCCTGCCCTTCCGTCGGACCGCCCGGCGGGTCGGTGTGCCGACGGCCGTCGCGGTCGCCCTGCTCACCGGTGCAGCGGCGAGCGCCGTGGGGTCCCCGCGAGTCGGTCCGTTCGTCGCTGCTGGCGTGCTCCTTGCGCTCGTGCTGCCGCGGCTGCGTCCGCTCCTCGGACTCGCCGCAGCCGGGTGCGTGGCCGGCGCGGCGACGTGGATCGTCATCAGCCAGGCGCGCCATCCCTTCACGGCGGTCGGGCTGTGGGCGCTCCACTACGCGCCAGCCGCCACCGTCGTGCTCGCCGGCCTGGCCCTGCTGGCGGCCGATGCCGTGGCCGACGAGGTCCACCGGCGCCGCTCGCTGGCACCGCGGACGCCGCGCACTCGACGACGGGGGGCCGGGCGCGGCTAGCGGGTGGCGAGCCGCACGGCCAGTCCGGCCGGCACCTCCACGTAGTGGGCGAACTCGGCGACGTAGCGCCCCTGGCCCCCCGTCAGGACTCGGAGGTCCACGAGGTACCGGGTCAGCTCGGCGTCGGGGACGAACGCCTCGACCCGCTGCCGGTCACCTCCGGCCGGCCGGCTGTCGGTGACCCGCCCCCGACGGGCGTTCAGGTCCCCGAGGACCGCGCCGAGGGCGGCACCGGGGACGACGACCTCGACGCGCGAGATCGGCTCGAGGAGCACGGGCTTGCCCTGGTCGAGCGCGGCGGTGACGGCCAAGGCGCCGGCGAGCTCGAAGCTCAGCTCGTTCGAGTCGACGGGGTGGAACTTCCCGCCGTCGCACGTGACCCGCACGTCCACCACTGGATGTCCGAGCGGGCCCCCGGCGGCCAACTGCTGGCGGATGCCCTTCTCGACGGCCGGGATGAAGGGCCGAGGGATGACCCCGCCGACCACCTCGTCGACGAAGACGACACCCTCGCCCCGCGGGAGCGGGTCGACCCGTAGGTGGACCACGGCGAACTGGCCGTGGCCACCGGACTGCTTCTTGTGGCGGCCTTCGGCTTCCGCAGGCGCGGTGATCGTCTCCCGGTAGGAGATCACCACGTCCTCTCGCACGACCTCGACCCCGAAGCGCCGCTGCAGCCGCTCGGCAACGACCTGGAGGTGGGTCTCCCCCATCCCGGTGAGAACGGTCTGGTGCGTCTCGTCGTCCCGGCGGACCTGCAGCGACGGGTCCTCCTCGGCCAGGCGGTGCAGCCCGGTCGACAGCCGGTCCTCGTCGCCGGGCGTCTTCGGCCGCACGGCCACCGACAGCTGGGGGAGCGACGTGGGCCGAGAGCGGACGACCACGGGCGAGCCCTTCGGTGCGAGGGTGTCGCCCGGCTGCGTCGAGCCGAGCTTCGGGACCGCCACGAGGTCACCGGCCGACGCGCTGGCCACCGGCGAGGTCTCCTTGCCCCGCACCTCCTCGAGCACGTGGAGGCGCTCTTCGACGTGGGCCCGCGTGTTCGTGAGCACGGTGTCGGCCCGAAGGGTCCCCGACACCACATGGAGCAGTGAGAGCTTGCCGGCGAAGGGGTCCACGAACGTCTTCCACACCCGGGCGAGGGGCTCGGCGCCGGGGTCGACCGGAACCTCGACCGTCTCACCGCCGGCCTCGACGGCGACGACCTCGCGCGCCGGCAGGCCGCAGAGCAGCCTGACGAGCAGGTCGAGGCCGACACCCGTCGTCGCCGACCCGCAGACGACTGGGACGACCGCCCCGGTCGCCACCTCCCCGGCCAGGGTGGCCGCGAGCTGGTCGGGGGTGAGCGCCGTGCCCTCGAGGTAGCGGGCCAGCAGCTCCTCGTCGCCCACGACGATCTCCTCGACGAGCTGCTCGTGGTCGTGGTGCTCCTGCTCGGCGAGCTCCGCCGGGATGGCCACCGTGCGGGCTCGACCGTCACCGTCGTAGACGGCAGCCGTGTCGGCCACGAGGTCGACGACGCCACGAAGCGCCGACTCGGCCCCGATGGGCAGCTCGAGCGGGGCCACGTGCGGGCCGAAGGCCTCCCGCAGCTCGTCGACCGTGCGGGCGAAGTCGGCGTGCTCGCGGTCGAGCTTGTTCACGAACACGAGACGGGGGACGCCGGCCTCCTCGGCGAGCTCCCACACCGCTCGGGTGTGCGCCTGCACGCCGTCGACGGCGCTCACCACGACGAGCGCGACATCGGCAACCGACAGTGCGTGCTCGACCTCGACGACGAAGTCGACGAGACCCGGCGTGTCGAGGAGGTTCACCTTGGTGCCGTCCACGACGAGGGGGACGACGGCAGTGGCCAGTGATACGCCGTGCGCGTGCTCCTCGGGCTCGAAGTCGCACACCGTGGTCCCGTCCTCGACCCGCCCCGCTCTGGGCACCGCGCCGGTGGCGACGAGGAGCGCCTCGACCAGCGTGGTCTTCCCCACCCCGTCGTGCCCGACGAGGGCGACGTTGCGGATCCGTGCGGGCGGTAGGGCAGTGGGCATGTGCACCTCGAGTCGTGCTCGTGATGATGTCCCGATGCTAACCGCGCACTCGCGCCCCGCACAGGGCCGAGCCGGCCAGGGCCGATGTGGGTGCTCGGAGCTCGCTCAGCGACGGGCGAGGGCCTCGACGGCGAGGGCCGCCAGCGCGCCGCGAGCCGTCTCCTCCCAGCTCAGGAAGGCGGCCCGCTCGAGGGCACCGCTCGAGAGCCGGCGACGAAGCACGTCGTCGGCGAGCACGGCGTCGAGCCCGGCGACCAACTCGTCGACCGTGTCGACGAGCAGCCCGGAGCGGCCCTCGACCACCGCGTCTTCGTGCCCGCCGATGCGGGTCACGACGGCGGGCGTGCCGCAGGCGCCGGCCTCGGTCACCGTCATCCCCCACCCTTCGCGCTGGCTCGTCGACGCGACCACCCACGCCCGGCGGTAGAGATCGACGAGCTCGCGGTCGGAGACGTAGCCCGGCAGCGAGAGCCACCCGCCAGCACCCCGCGCCGCGACGAGCGCCTCGAGCGCCGGGCGCTCGTACCCCTCGCCGACGATGACGGCTTCGAGGTCAGGCTGTCGGTCGCGGAGCCGCACGAGGGCCTCGACGAGGAGGTCGAAGCGCTTGACGGGCACCAGGCGGCCCACCGCCACGACCAGCGGGCGAGGGGCCTTCTCGCCGCCCGGCGAGAAGTGGGGCTCCACTCCCGGTGGCACCACGGCGATCCGCTCGTCTGGCAGCCTGAGCCGCTCGACGATCTCCGACTTGGACGAGCGCGACAGGGTGACGATCCGGGTCTGGCGGTAGAGAGGTGGTGCCATCCGGTGCTCGATGGTGTGACCGAGCCGGGCGAGGCCCCGCGGGAGGACCATCTGCCACATCTCGGCGTGGACGTGGTGGAGGAAGACGACGCGCGGCGCCCGGCACCACACCGGGGAGAAGAACGGCATGCCGTTCCAGATCTCGACGAGCCCGTCGCCGAAGCCGATCCGTCCGAGGCCTCCCGACAGCATGGTCCGCGGGAACAGGCCGTAGCGGCCCGAGCGGCGCACGACCCGGTAGCCGTCCCGCCGGACCACAGCCGCCGCGCCGGCCACCGCCGAGGTGGTCATGGCGATGTCGAGGCCCGCGTCCGCCCACGCGGCGAGCACGCGGTGGGCGTGGAGCTCGGACCCGCCGGCCTCCGGGTCGTCGAAGTCGCGCCATGCCACCACGTCGATGCGTCGGAGACCGCCCCGCTCGGCGATCTCCGCGAGGTCGAGACCGGCGAAGCCCTGCAACGCCGGGTCGGCGAACGCGCCGGCCGGGGGCGTGGACGAGCCGGCATCCGGCGGCATGACAGGGACGAGGTGCCGGGGCCGGACGTCGGCGGGCGCCGGCCGTCCAGCGGCTGGAGCACCCCGGAAGAGCGGCGCGCCCCCCGACCCCGACCCCGCCGCGCCAGCGCCGTCTGCCTTCGTCGTCACG